>PHEM01000283.1 GCA_002842935.1 Alphaproteobacteria bacterium HGW-Alphaproteobacteria-13
GGGCTTTTTGGAGCTTGAGGATTTGGGCTTCATCTTCGTTCCTTCGTCACTACGACGAAGCCCAAATCCTCCTTAAATCACAACCTCAAATCTGTGCCATTGGTGCTGACGGGGGACACCGAGCAGGTCTATCACGTCGCCGCCGAGCTTGAGGAAGTCCGGAAGGCCGGCACGGTGCCGTGACACGCCGGCGCCGCAGAAGAAGATGACGTCTCCAGCGTCGCGGGCGATCAGGAGATCATCGGGGATCGAGGGGCCGTTGGCGACAAACCGCATGCAGCATGCCTATCCCGATTCGCCGGGATGGTCTTCCCGGGATTGATCCGCCTCACCATCGGGCACGGGCACGCGCCAGTCGTCGCCGACATAGGCGCCGAACCCCCGCAATACGCCTCGCGCCGTTTTCGAGATGACCTGAAGCGCGGTGTCGGCGCTGAGGACGCCGTTGAAGAAGGTTCCCATCGCGGCGATCTGCATATCGACGACATCGTTCACCCGGCGGGGGAGCGCCTTCCCCGTCGTCCGCCCGACACGCACCCATTCCATATAGTAGAGCAGCATGCACAGCGAGTAGCGGAAGGCGAACAGCCCCATGGCATCGCGGAGCAGCATCGGTTCCCGGCGGCCAGGCTCCTGATTGGCGAGGATGAAGCTCCCCGTGGTCTCCTTGAGAAGGCCGAGCAGCTTGCTGCGAGTGCTGTCGGTGATGCCCGCGGTAGTGCGGATCTGGGTCAGCTCTGCTTGCGAGAAATCCGTGGCGGCATCGACAAGCCCGGCTTCGAGCGGCGCGACCTCTTCGGTCAGCCGCGACATGACGGTCTGCGCATTCGCCTCGAGCTCCGCCATGTGCGCCCGCAGGCCGGGCGGCTCGGGGATCGCCTGCAACTGCCGGCTAAGGCCAGCGAGTTGGCTCGTTTCTTCGTAATCGAACAGTGAAGGTATCTGGCTTGCGGATGCTATGTTCTCGGCCAGTATTTCGTCGGTTCGCCGCAGCACATAAGTCTGCTGGGTAAACTGCGCAGTGATCCGGAGAGAATTACGCGACGTCGAAAGCGCATTGGATTTGCGCATCTCGATCAAGGTGAGATCCGATAGCGCGATGGCATGGTCGCATGACGTGGCGAGATAGGCTTTAAGCCCCAAGTGACGTAGTCCATTGGAATCGGCGAGTAGCGTGATCACTGTGATATTCGAGCCGTTTACTGCTGGATTCGCAATAAATATGTGCGCGCCGCCGATCGGATCCACGTAAGCGGTTGCAACGAAGGCGTGAAAATCAGCTGATCGGATGGCCGCTTACAGGAGGCTCGCGCGGCCTGTCGAACGTCGGCTATGGCGGCGATGGCCGCCCCATCACGAGAGTCGCCGCGAACGACACGCGGCGGATTTGGAATCTGGTGGTGTATGCCCCAATTTATGTCATAGCGCTCTGAGATGTCCAATGGCGGCCCTCGGCGGCAGGATGCGGAGAAATGCGGCTCTAGCGTAGTAGAAGCGGCGATTCATATTCATCGCTTTCGTCCGCCTTGGGGCACCACTTTCCTATATCGCGGATCGGATGAGCGGCGAGGGGCGGTTCACGAAGGCATTGAGCGCGAAACTGCTCTGGATATGCGCGACGCCCGGCAGCCGAGTCAGTTCGTCGAGGAAGCGGCGGTAGTGGTCGAGGTCCCGGACGACCGATCGCAAGAGATAGTCGGAACCGCCGGACATCAGAAAGCCGCTCATCACTTCGGGAAGCTCCATGACTCCCGCCTCGAAGGCGTCGAGCACTTCGCGGACCTGCCGTTCGAGCGTCACCGAGACGAAGACGATCATGCCGCCCGCCAGCAGCTTTTCGTCCAGCCGCGCGAAATAGCCGCTGATATAGCCCGTCTCTTCCAACTGCCGGACCCGCCGGATGGTCGGCGTGAGCGACAGCCCGATCTCCTCGGCCAGATCGCTCCACGTGACGCGCCCGTCGATCGACAGCCGCTTCAATATCTTCAGGTCATAGGCGTCGAGCGGCGATGGCGATGTCATATATCTTCTCCTGCGCGGCGCGCATATATCCTATCAATGTGAAGGATGGTAGAAGATTATACTAAATTTTCTGTTTCTGTCGGCTGACTTTGGCGGCCTTTTCCATAGGTTCTGGTTTATCCTTCGCGGCGAAGGAGAGTGCGATGAAACACGAGCGCATCGTCAGCCTGGACGCCATCTATAACGCCGACGAGGGTCCCGTTTTCATGACGGGCATCCAGGCGCTGGTCCGGCTGCCGCTGATGCAGCGGCGCTTCGACCGTCGCCGGGGATTGAGCACGGGCGGCCTCGTGTCCGGCTATCGGGGTTCGCCGATCGGGGCTTATGACCAGCAGCTGTGGAAGGCGCAGAAATATCTCGACGCGCATGACGTGATCTTCCAGCCCGGCCTGAACGAGGATCTGGCCGCGACGGCGCTGTGGGGCGCCCAGATGCACAAGGCGTTCGGCCCGTCGAAAGTCGATGGCGTGTTCGGCATCTGGTACGGCAAGGGACCCGGCGTGGACCGCAGCGGCGACGCGTTCCGCAATGCCAATATGATCGGCACGTCGGCGCTGGGCGGTGTCCTCGCGATCGGCGGCGACGATCATGCCGCGCAATCGTCGATGTTCCCGCACCAGACCGACGGCATCTTCCAGTCGGCCCATATTCCGGTGCTTCAGCCCACCGATGTTTCCGACATATTGACGCTGGGCATGGCGGGCATCGCCATGTCGCGCTTTGCCGGCACATGGGTGGCGATGAAGACGATCGCCGAGGTGGTCGAGAGCGCCGCCTCCTTCGCGCTTCCCGACCCCGCGCCCGATTTCGCCTCGCCCGCCGAACTGGTTCCGCCGCATGGACTCAACTGGGACCCGGCGATCCAGTGGCCCGCCGAACGCGCCGAATATGAGCGGCGCCTGAGCGAGGAGCGCCTTCCCGCCGCGATCGGCTGGGCGGTCGCCAACCGCATCGACACGCCGATCTTCGCGGCCCGCGCAAAGCGGCTGTGCGTCGTCACGGTGGGCAAGGCGCATCAGGATTTCATGCAGGCGCTCGAAAATCTGGGCGTCGGCGAGGATGAGGCCGAGGCGCTTGGCCTGTCGGTCTATAAGGTCGCGATGAGCTGGCCGCTGGCCGCCGATCCGCTTCTGGCCTTCGCGAAGGACGCCGACGAGATTTTCGTCGTCGAGGAAAAGGCGCCGATCGTCGAGGACCAGATCAAGACGGCGCTGTTCCACCGGGACGGCAAGCGCATCCGCATCACTGGCAAGCGCGACGCCGACGGCAAGCTGCTGCTGCCCGTCGTGATGGAATTCACGCCGCTGATGGTGGCGCAGGCGCTGACCGGCCGTCTGGCGCACGATCCCGTCGGTCTCGCCGACCGGCTGAAGACGCTGGAGGCGATGGCGGCGCGCGGCGTCGTGGTGCCCTTTCCCGTGCGCAGGCCCTTTTTCTGCTCGGGGTGCCCGCACAACAGCTCGACGAAGACGCCTGAGGGATCGATTTCGGGCGGCGGCATCGGCTGCCACGTCATGGCGCTGTCGGTGCCGAAGCTGAAGACCACGACCTTCAGCCAGATGGGCGGCGAGGGGCTGCAATGGGTCGGCGCCGCGCCCTTTTCCAAGACCGATCATATCTTTCAGAACATCGGCGACGGCACCTATCAGCACAGCGGCCTGCTTGCGATCCGCGCCGCCATCGCGGCACGGACCAATATCACCTTCAAGATCCTCTATAATGACGCCGTGGCCATGACCGGCGGGCAGCCGGCGGAGGGCGTGATCGATCCGCCGCGTATCGTCGCGCAACTGCTGGCGGAGGGCGCGGCGCGCGTCCATCTCGTCAGCGACGATCCCGGCAAGTGGCGCGATCTGCCGGGCGGCATCGTCGCCGCGCACCGCGACGAGATGGATGCGATCCAGCGCGCGCTACGCGACACGCCCGGTGTCACCGCCATCGTCTATGAACAGACCTGCGCCGCGGAAAAGCGACGGCGGCGCAAGCGCGGCGCCTATCCCGATCCGGATCGCCGCCTGTTCATCAATCCGCGCGTTTGCGAAGGCTGCGGCGATTGTTCGGTGCAGTCGAACTGCATCGCGGTGCAGCCGCTGCCGACTCCCGACGGCGTGAAGCGCCGGATCGACCAATCGGCGTGCAACAAGGATTTTTCGTGCCTCAAGGGCTTTTGCCCCAGCTTCGTCGAAATCGAGGGCGCGGTGCTGCGCGGACCCGATGCGGCGCGCATCGCCGCGGTCGAGAGCGAACGCTTTGCGGGGCTTCCGGCGCCAGTGCTCCCGCGGCTCGATGGGACCTATAATATCTATATCGCGGGGATTGGCGGGCTTGGCGTGCTGACTGTCGGCGCGCTGCTCGGCATGGCGGCGCATATCGACGGCAGCGTCTCGACCGTGCTCGATTTTACGGGACTCGCGCAAAAGAACGGCGCCGTGGTCAGCCAGGTGCGGATCGCGGCCGAAGGCGCGGCGATCCATGCCGTTCGCATC
>PHEM01000284.1 GCA_002842935.1 Alphaproteobacteria bacterium HGW-Alphaproteobacteria-13
CATCTCTATCCCGGCTTTCGCGCCCTCGCCCGGCGCATCGGCGTCACGCTAGTTCCGCTGGAGCGGATCGGCGCCGCCGCGCTGGCCGAGGCGCACCACGCCGCGCCGCTGCGCGCGCTCTATGTCGTCCCGACTAACGACAGCCCGACCACCGCGACGCTGCCCACCGCCGAGCGGCAGGCGATCGCCGCCTGGGCGCGGGACGCGGGCGTCCCTGTCATCGAGGACGACGCCTATGGCCTGCTGCCGCGCCGCCCGTTGCCGCCGATCACCAGCTTCGCGCCCGGTATCGGCTGGTATGTCGCCAGCATGTCGAAGATATTGTCGCCCGCGCTGCGCGTCGCCTTCCTGCGCGCGCCGGACGCCGCGCAGGCGGCGCAGCTCGCCGCGACGCTGCACGAAAGCGCGGTGATGGCGCCGCCGCTCAACGCCGCTATGGTGTCGCTGTGGCTGTCCAACGGCCGCTTCGACGCGCTGGCGTCGGACGTGCGCGGCGAGGCGGCGTGGCGCCAGCGGCTCGCGCGCACGCTGCTCGGCGACGCCGTCTATGCCGCGCAGCCGGAGGGCTATCACCTCTGGCTGCCGCTGGGGGAGGACGGCAATGCCGACGTGCTCGCCGCGTCGCTCAGCCTCGACGGGCTGTCGGCGGTTCCGGCCGACCGCTTCGCCGCGACGGAGGGCGAGCGCGAACGCGCCGTGCGCATTTCGCTGAGCGGCGCGCTCGACCGGGCGGCGCTGGCGCGCGGGCTGCGCGCGCTCGACCGCTATCTCCGCGCCCCCACGGCGCAGGTCTCGCCCGTGATCTGATCAGGCGCGCGCGCTCACCAGCCACGCCTTCGCGCCCATATGGACGCCGCCCGCATCGCGGTGGCGGGCGAACAGGTCGGTCAGCCCCTGTTGAATCGCCGCGCGCACCTCTGCTCCGCTCGGCCGGACGAGATCGCCGATGTGCATCCCGTCGAGCACGAAGCGGGCGGCGCTTTCAGGGTCGCTGCCGGGACCGCCGACGCGCAGTTCGCCGCTCCAGGTGCCGAAATCGACGTCCGTGAAGCCCGCGCTTTCCAGCAGGTCCTGGACATAATCCCGCTCGCCCAGCGCGAACGGTCCCGGCGCGCGGGGTTGCGGCGGCGGCAAGTCGATATGCGCGCCGATCACGGCCATGACGCGCTGCTGCCATGGATTGGCGGCGACGGGCGCCCAGACCGCGATGTCGAGCCGCCCGCCACCGCGCAGCATCCGATGCAGATTGGCGAAGGCCGGATAAGGTCGGGCAAAGAACATCGTGCCGAAGCGCGAGAACAGGCGATCGAACGGCGCCTCGCGCGGCATCGCCATCGCTGCGTCGCCCTGCTCGAACCGGATGTTGGCGAGACCCGCGCCCCGCGCCCGGTCGCTGGCGGCCGCGACGAGATCGGGCGACAGGTCGAGACCGACGGCAAGGCCGCTCTCCCCGACCGTCGCGGCGATCCGCCGCGTCGTCCAGCCCCCGCCGCAGCCGATGTCGACCACCGTCTCGCCGGGGGCATAGCCCGCCCGGTCGAGCAGCGCCGCGCCGATCGGCTCGATCATGCTTTCGAAACGGTCGAGTTGGGCAAGCCAGCGCTTGCCCGCCGCGTCGGCCCAGTCATGCGCGCCGAACCCCTCATTCTCGCGGTCGCTGTCGTCCATCCCCTGCTCCTTCGTCATTTCGCAAGCGCCTGCCTCGTCCACGCGACGAGCGATGCGCGGTCCATCGCCCCGGCCTGCCGCGCGACTTCGCGGCCGCCCCGGAACAGGATCAGCGTCGGGATCGAGCGGATGTCGTAACGCGCGGCGATGTCCTGCACCGCTTCGGTATCGACTTTCAGGAAGCGGACATGCGGCTCCATCTCGGCGGCGGCGGCCTGGAAGGCGGGCGCCATGGCGCGGCAGGGACCGCACCAGCCCGCCCAGAAATCGACAAGGACGGGCAGGCTGCCCCGGCCCACATGCCGGTCGAAGGCGGCCGCATCGACATCGGCAGGCCGTCCCTGGAACAGCGCCGTACCGCACCGCCCGCACTTGGGCGCGGCGCCGATCCTGGCCGCGGGCACGCGGTTGATGCCTGCGCAGGCGGGGCAGATCACAAGCAGGGGTTCGGTCACAGCGGCTTCTCCCATCGCGGCGAGCGCGGCGTCATTGCGGCGCGAAGCGGTCGCACAGCATGTCGATCAGCTTGCGCACATCGTCGTCGGCCAGGCTGTAATAGATGGTTGTGCCGTCGCGGCGCGTCTTGACCAGCCCGCCTTCGCGCAATTTCGCCAGATGCTGCGACACGCTGGATTGCGACTGGCCGGACAGTTCCACCACTTGCCCGACGGCGAATTCCCCCTGCGTCAGCCTGCACAGGATCAGCAGCCGCTGTTCGTTGGCCAGCAGCTTCAGCACCCCCGCCGCATGGGCGGCGTGTTCGGCGAGCTGCGCAAGGGGCGTATCGAGAGGCATCATCGTGTCGCGGGCTTTCCATCGTCTCTCAGCAGGATGTAGATCGCCGGAATAACCAGCACGGTCAGCAACGTCGAGGAGGCAAGTCCGAACAGCAGCGAAATCGCCAGTCCCTGAAAGATCGGGTCGGTCAGGATCACCGCCGCGCCGATCATCGCCGCGAGCGCGGTCAGCAGGATCGGCTTGAAGCGGATCGTCCCGGCCTCCAGCAGCACGTCGCGCAAGGCTTTGCCGGGGGCGCTCGCGTGGCGGATGAAATCGACCAGCAGGATCGAATTGCGCACGATGATCCCCGCGAGCGCGATGAAGCCGATCATCGACGTCGCCGTGAAGGGCGCGCGGAACAGCATATGGCCGATGACGATGCCGACCAGCGTCAGCGGCACCGGCGTCAGGACGACCAGCGGCAGGCGGAAGCTTTTGAACTGCGCGACGACGAGGATGTAGATGCCGAGCAGGGCGACCATGAACGCCCCGCCCATGTCGCGGAACGTGACCCAGGTGATCTCCCACTCCCCGTCCCACAGCAGCGCGGGCGCGCTTTCGTCCTCCGGCTGGCCGTTGAGGCGGATTTCGGGCTTCACCAGCCCTTTGGCGGCCCAGTCGTGCGCGTCCACGGCGCGCGCCACCGCCAGCATGCCATAGATGGGCGCTTCATAGGCTCCGGCCAGCTCCGCCGTCACCATGTCGGCATAGCGGCCGTCGCGGCGGAAGACGGCGGGGCTTCCCGCCTCGCTCCGCGCCTCGACCACGGCGCCGAGTTCGATGAGCTGGCCGCCCGGCGCCCGCGCGACAGGCGTGCTCGACAGTGCCTGCGTCCAGCTGCGGTCCTCCTGGTCCAGCGCGATGGTGATGGGCAGCGGCGCGCGCCCGTCCCCGCGCGGGGCATAGCCGACGGTCTGGCTGCCCATCAGCATGGCGAGGCTGTCGGCCACGTCGCGCTGCGAAAGGCCGTAATAATCGATGCGGTCGCGCTGAAGGTCGAGGCGCAGCCGGGGCCGCAGCGCGCCAAAGCTGTTGTCGACATCAACGATGAAGGGGATGGATTTGAAGAGCGCCTCCAGCTCCGTCGCCGTCCGGCGGCGCGTCTCGGCGTCGGGACCATAGATTTCGGCGAGCAAGGTCGCGAGCACGGGCGGTCCCGGCGGCGTCTCCACCACCTTGATCGAGGCGCCCTGGGGCAGCTTCAGCGCCTTCAGCCGCTCGCGCAGGTCGAGCGCGATATCGTGGCTGGACCGGCTGCGCTCGCCCTTGGGCAACAGCGTCACCATCACGTCGCCCTGTTCGGGCTGCGCGCGCAGGAAATAGTGACGGACGAGACCATTGAAGTTGAACGGCGCCGACGTCCCGGCATAGACTTCCATCGCGCGCGCCTCCGGCAGCGCGCGCGCGACGGCGGCGGCGTCCTCCAGCACGCGGCCCGTGGTTTCGAGCGCGGTTCCTTCGGGCATGTCCACGACAAGCTGAACCTCCGACTTGTTGTCGAAGGGCAGCAGCTTCACCGTCACCGCCTTGAAATAGAACATCGAGCACGCCACGAGAGTGGCAACGCCGACGCCGATCAGGAAGTTGCGCGCGGAGCGGCGCGAGGCGATCACGCGGTGCGCGACGCGCGCATAAAGCTGCCCCATCCGGCCGCCGCTCGCGTCATGCCCGTGCCCCGCCGCCAGCGTTTTCCGGGCGAAGCGGATCATCAGCCACGGCGCGATGACCACCGCGACGAAGAAGGAAAAGATCATCGCCGCCGACGCATTGACCGGGATCGGCGCCATATAGGGTCCCATCAGGCCGGACACGAACAGCATGGGCAGCAGCGCGGCGACCACGGTCAGCGTCGCGACCACCGTGGGATTGCCCACTTCGGCCACGGCCTCGATCGCGGCCTGCGCGCGCGTCCGCCCATCGTCCATCGCCCAGTGGCGGGCGATATTCTCGATCATCACGATCGCGTCGTCGACGAGGATGCCGATGGAAAAGATCAGCGCGAACAGGCTGACGCGGTTGATCGTATAGCCCATCAGGTTCGAGGC
>PHEM01000285.1 GCA_002842935.1 Alphaproteobacteria bacterium HGW-Alphaproteobacteria-13
GGAGCCGATCTGATCGGACTCAACTTCGTGCCCGGGTCCCCGCGTTGTCTGCAGCTCGCCGATGCCGAGCGGATCGCGACGCTCGCAGCGGGGAAGGTGGAACGCGTGGCGGTGTTCCGGGATGCCGAGCCCCGCGAGCTCGAGCGCGTGCTCCGTCGCATCGAGGTCGAACGGCTGGATGAAGGGCACGACCTCGTCCGCCGATGCCGCGGGCGGCGGGATCGGGACCGCGGCGGGGGGCGTCGCGCCGGCCAGCAACGGCGCGGCGAGAAGCAGCGCCCATCGCGAAGGACGCCCGGCGGCTGGAGTCATCGCATGCCTCCTCTCTCCCTCTTTGCCGGGCAGTTTACGCCTTGCGGGGAGCGGCGGCAAGCGCGTCAGCCGCCGGGCATCGCTTGCTCCGCCAGCGCATCGGCCAGTTCGCCGAGCAGCGCGTCGTCGAGGTCGGCGGCGGCGACATTTTCGCGCCCGATCAGCACCAGTACGGGAATCGCCAGCGGGCTGATGCGCGGCAGCGCGCGGTGCAGCATCGTCCCCGCCGCGCGGTCGAGCAGGTCGCCGAGCCGCGCGACGTCGGTCAGCCGCTCGCGCGCGTCGGCCCATGCCGCCTCCAGCAGCAGATGGTCCGGCTCATATTTGCGCAGCACGTCGAAGATCAGGTCGGTGGAGAAAGTGACCTGCTTGCCGGTCTTGCGCTTGCCGGGATGCTGGCGCTCGATCAGCCCGCCGATCACCGCGACTTCACGAAAGGCGCGCTTCAGAAGGTGCGATCGCTCGACCCATTCGACGAACTCGTCTTCCAGGATCGCGGCGTCGAACAGCGCGGCGGGATCGGCGACGGGCCGCAGCGACCAGAGCGCGATCGCATAGTCGGAGGCGACGAAGCCCAGCGGCTGAAGCCCCGCGCGTTCCATACGCTTGCTGATCAGCATACCCAGCGACTGGTGCGCGTTCCACCCCTCGAACGGATAGCAGACCAGATAATGCGCGCCTTCGTGCGGGAAGGTTTCGACCAGCAGTTCGCCGGGGCGGGGCAGCGCGGAATGCCGCGCCTGCGCCTCCAGCCACGCCCGCACGTCGGGCGGGAAGCGCTGCCAGCTTGCCGGATCGGCCAGGAAGGCGCGCACGCGCATCGCGAGCCGCGTCGAAATCGCCATGCGCGCGCCCATGTAACTGGGGATGCGCGCGGGCCGCGTCGTCGCGCGGACGAACAGGTCGGTGTCGCGGATCGACTCGACCTCCAGGCTCAACCCCGCGAAAGTGAAGGTGTCGCCGGGCGACAGCGTGCTCGCGAAATATTCCTCGACGCTGCCCAGCCGCCGCCCGCGCCGAAAGCGCACATCGACCATCGGTGCATCGACGATGATGCCCGCGTTGAGCCGGTGCTGCGCGGCGAGCCGGGGGTGGGCGATCCGCCAGCGTCCCGGCCCGTCGGGCGCGAGGCGGCGAAAGCGGTCATAGCTTTTGAGCGCATAGCCGCCGTCGCGCACGAAGCCGAGCAGCCGCGCGAAAACATCGGCGTCGATCCACCGATAGGGCGTCGCGGACCGGATTTCCGCGAGCAGCTCCGCTTCGTCGAACGGCGCCGCGCAGGCGAGCGCCATCACATGCTGCGCCAGCACGTCGAGCGCGCCGGGGCGGAAACGGTCGGCGTCGCGCTCGCCCGCCGCGACGGCGTCGAGCGCGGCGCGTGCCTCCAGATATTCGAAGCGGTTACCGGGGACGATCAGCGCCCGGCTCGGCTCGTCCAGCCGGTGGTTGGCGCGGCCGATGCGCTGGAGCAGGCGCGACGACCCCTTGGGCGCGCCCATCTGGATCACGCAATCGACGTCGCCCCAGTCGAGTCCCAGGTCGAGGCTGGCCGTCGCGACCAGCGCGCGCAGCCGCCCCTCGGCCATCGCCGCTTCCGCGCGCTGCCGCGCCTCGCGGTCGAGGCTGCCGTGGTGGATCGCGATCGGCAGCGACAAGTCGTTGACTTTCCACAGCTCCTGAAAGATCAGTTCGGCGAGGCCGCGCGTGTTGCAGAAGATGATCGTCGTGCGGTTGCGTGCCACCTCCTCCATCACCTGATGGACGGCATAGCGCCCCGAATGACCCGCCCACGGCACCGCGCCTTCGGGCAGCAATATGCGGATATCGGGATCGGCGCCGCTCTCGCCCTCGACCAGCGTCACGGCAGCGGCGTCGCCATGGGGCGCGAGCCAGCGGCGATAGGCGTCCGGGTCGGCGATCGTCGCCGACAGGCCGACGCGGCGCAGCGCGGGCGCGATTTGCTGGAGCCGCGACAGCGCGAGGCTGAGCAGGTCGCCGCGCTTGCCGGGGGCGAAGGCGTGGATTTCGTCGATCACCACGGTGTTCAGCTCGGCGAACATCGCGAAACTGTCGGGATAGGACAGCAGCAGCGACAGCGATTCGGGCGTGGTCAGCAGGATGTTGGGCGGCCGCGCGCGCTGCCGCGCTTTCCGGTCGGACGATGTGTCGCCGCTGCGGCTTTCGACGCGGATGTCGAGCGCCATGTCGGCGATCGGCGCCGTCAGGTTGCGCTCCACATCGGCGGCCAGCGCTTTCAGCGGCGAGACATAGAGGGTATGAAGCCGGTCGGACGGGTGTTCCGCCAGATCGACGAGGCTTGGCAGAAATCCCGCCAGCGTCTTGCCCGCCCCCGTCGCGGCGACCAGCAAGGCATGGTCCCCGCGCGCGGCGGCGGCCAGCATCTCCGCCTGATGACGCCGCACGCGCCAGCCGCGCGCGGCGAACCAGTCGGCGAAAGAGGCGGGCAGCGGCATAGAGGAGGATGTGGGGCGGCGCGCGGCGAGGGGCAAGGCCTCAGGCTCTCTCCCCTTCAGGGGAGAGATACGCAGGCTTGCCGGTTTATCCGGCTAGCCGGAGTTGAGAGGGGCGAGGACGGTGCCTTCATCCCCCTCTCCCAACCCTCTCCCCTGAAGGGGAGAGGGCTTTGTAGCCCTCAATCGTCCAGCAGGCTCATGCTGACGCGCGCGGTGCCGCTGCGGTGCAGGCCGATTTCCTTCGCGGCGGCGTGGCTGACGTCGATCACGCGGCCGCGGCCGAACGGGCCGCGATCGTTGATGCGGACGACGACGCTCTGGCCGTTCGACAGGTTGGTGACGCGCACCATCGATCCGAAGGGCAAAGTACGGTGCGCCGCCGTCATGCCGGAGGGGTCGAAACGCTCGCCGTTCGCGGTGCGGTTGCCTGCGAGTTCATGGCCGTAATAGCTGGCCGTGCCGCTGCCAATCAGCATTTCCTGATCGTCATCGTCCGCCTCCATCCGGTCCTGCGCGACCGCCGGCAGAGCCAGCAGCAGCGGCAGGACGATTGCCGTCAGGCGCCGCATGGAGCTTCCCCTTTTGCCTCGTTTCCGATTGCGCGCCTGCACAGCAGCATGGGCGGCGCGTTGCAAGCCGCCCGCGCCGTGCCGCGCCGAATCCGCGATCAGACGTCGAGATTGGCGACCGACAGCGCGTTGGTCTGGATGAAGTCGCGCCGGGGTTCGACTTCGTCGCCCATCAGCCGTTCGAAGATTTCATGCGCGACGTCGGCCTGTTCGGCCTCGACGCGCAGCAGCGAGCGGTTGGCGGGGTCGAGCGTCGTTTCCCAAAGCTGTTCGGCGTTCATTTCGCCCAGCCCCTTGTAGCGGCTGATCGCCAGCCCCTTGCGGCTGTGCGCGAAGATCGCGTCGAGCAGTTCGGACGGGCGCGTGACGGGATTGGCCTTGGCGGCGGGGGCGACCGCGACCTCTTCCTCCTCGCCCTCCACGGGTTCGGCTTCGACCGGCGCGCTGCCCGCCTTCACCAGCCGTCCGGGGCGGGCATAGGTTTCGGCCTGTTCCTGCGCCAGCTTGTGCAGGCGGCGCGCCTCCTGGCTGGCGAGGAAGGCGGCATCGACGGCGTGATGGTCGCTGACCCCGCGCCAGCGGCGCTCGAGCGTATAGCCGCCGCCCTCGACGGCCTGGACCGTCCACACCGCTTCCGCGCCGCCCGTCAGCGCGCGCTCGGCGGCCTTGAGCCAGCTCGCGGCCGTCTCTGCGGCGCTGTGGCGGCCCGCCGTGTCGAGATCGGGATCGAGCGCGCCGGTCAGCGCCAGCGCCTCGACCAGCCCGTGATCGAGCGTGCGCGGGACATAGCGCATCAGCGCGCGCAGCCGCCGCCCATGCTCGATCAGGCCGCGCAAATCGTTGCCCGACCGCGCCCCGCCCGGCGTTTCGAGCAGCAGCGCGTCGATCCCGGCATCGACGAGGTAATTTTCGAGCGCCGTGTCGTCCTTCAGATAGACTTCGCTGCGCCCCTTCGCGACCTTGTAGAGCGGCGGCTGGGCGATGTAGAGATGGCCGTTCTCGATGATCTCCGGCATCTGGCGATAGAAGAAGGTCAGCAGCAGCGTGCGGATATGCGCGCCGTCCACATCGGCATCGGTCATGATGATGATCTTGTGGTAACGCAGCTTGGCAATGTTGAAT
>PHEM01000286.1 GCA_002842935.1 Alphaproteobacteria bacterium HGW-Alphaproteobacteria-13
CGCCTGGCCCGTTTCGGGACCGCCGATCACGACGCGCAGCACTTCGGCCGGGATGCCCGCGGCATGGAAGAGTTCGACCAGCTTCGCGCCCACCGCCGGCGTCTTTTCGGACGGCTTGAACACCACCGAATTGCCCGCGAGCAGCGCCGGGACGATATGGCCGTTCGGCAAGTGCGCGGGGAAATTATAGGGACCGAGCACGGCGAGCAGGCCGTGCGGTTTGTGCCGCACGGCGTTGCGCAGGCCCATCGCGCCTTCGATGCGGCGGTTCGGCGTGCGTTCGGCATAGGCGCGGATCGAGATGTCAACCTTGTTCGCGACCGATTCGACCTCTGTGCGGGCTTCCCACAGCGGCTTGCCCGTCTCGCGCGCGATCAGGTCGGCCAGTGCTTCGGCCTCGGCCTTGACGCGGTCGGCGAAGCGGCGCAGCGCCTCGGTGCGGTAGGTGACGGGCTGGGCCGCCCAGGCGGGCCAGGCGTGCCGCGCGATCTCCACTTCCCGGTCGACGTCGCTGACGGCGCCGCGCCACAGCAATTCGCCGGTCGCGGGTTCGAAGGAAAGCAGTTCGTCGGTCATGGTCGCAAGCCTCTTATCGGCGAAAGCGAATGGCGGCAACCGGATCGCTCGCAGATCGCTTGCGCAGGGCCGCCCGCTGGCGATAGACGGGGGCACGGCCAAGGGGACGCGCGATTACGACCAGACAGGATATTCACGGCGACTGGGACGATCATTTCTGGTGGTCGCACGACGGCGTGCGGCTGCACGCGCGCATCTATGCGGGACCCGGGGGCGGTGACGCCATGCCGCCGATCCTGTGCATGCCCGGCCTGTCGCGCAACGCCCGCGATTTCGAGGCGCTGGTCCCGCATGTCGCGGCGCGGCGCAAGGTGATCGCGGTCGAGTTCCGGGGACGCGGCGAAAGCGCCTATGCCAAGGACCCGATGACCTATGTGCCGCTGACCTATGTGCAGGACGTGGTCGCACTGCTCGACGAGCTGAGGATCGAGCGCTTCGCGGCGATCGGCACGTCGCTGGGCGGGCTGGTGACGATGCTGCTCGCGGCGACGCAGCCGGGGCGGCTGGTCGGCGCCGTGTTCAACGATGTCGGCCCGGAGCTGGAGGCGGCGGGACTCGATCGCATCCGCGACTATATCGGCGCGGGTGGCAGCCAGCCGACGTGGATCCACGCGGCGCGCGCCTATGCCGAACTCAATCGCGCCGTCTATCCCGATTTCGACATCCGCGACTGGCTGCGCGTCACCAAGCGGACGCACCGGCTGACCGCCGAGGGGCGCATCGTCAGCGATTATGACAAGCAGATCGCGGCGCCGCTGCGCGTGCCGGGCGGCGAGGCGGGCGTGGACCTGTGGTCTGCCTGGCGCGCGCTGGGGGATGTGCCGGTGCTGATCCTGCGCGGCGCGCTGTCCGACATTCTCGCGCGCGGCGTGGCGGAGCGGATGGCGGCGGAATTGCCGCGCGCGCGGCTGGTCGAAGTGCCGCGCGTCGGCCACGCCCCGACGCTGGACGAGGGCGAGGCCCGCGCCGCGATCGACGCCTGGGTCGCGGAGCTTCCCGCCGCGTGAGTGAGCCGGTGCGCCTGCTGCACCTGCATTCCAGCTTTTCGCTGGGCGGCAAGGAGGCGCGCGCCGTCCGGCTGATGAATCTGATGGGACCGCGCGCGCGCCACACCATCCTGTCGGCGGTTCCGGAGGCGCTGGACGCGCGCGAAGCGATCGATCCCGCCGTCGCCGTGGACTTTCCAGAGGACGCGCCGCCGCTGCACGGCAAGCCGGGGCTGACGCGCTATCGGGCTTTGGCGGCCTATATGCGGCGCTTCGACCTGGTGCTGAGCTATAATTGGGGTTCGATGGACGGAGTGATGGCGCACCGGCTGTTCGCGCCGTTCCGCGACTTGCCGCCGCTGATCCACCATGAGGACGGCTTCAACGAGGATGAGAGCGTCCGCCGCAATCCCAAGCGCAACCTGTTCCGCCGCCTGGCCCTGCCGACCGCGGAGGCGCTGGTCGTTCCCTCGACGCTGCTGCATGGCATCGCCGCCGCCGAATGGGGCGCGCGGCGGCGCACGGCGCTGATCCGCAACGGCATCGCCGTCGCCGCCTATGCGCCGCCGCCGTTGTTGGCGATTCCGGGGCTGGAACGGCGCGTGGGCGACGTGGTGATCGGCACCGTCGCCGGGCTGCGCAAGGTCAAGGACCTGCCGCGCCTGGTGCGCGCCGTGGCGGGGCTGCCCGCGCATGTGCGGCTGGTCATCGTCGGCGAGGGACCGGAGCGCGCGGCGATCGCCGCCGAAGCGGCGGCCTGCGGGCTGGCCGACCGGCTGCTGATGCCGGGTTTCATGGCCGAACCCGCGCGCTGGATCGGCCATTTCGACCTGCTCGCCCTGTCGTCGCGCAGCGAGCAGGCGCCGATCGCGGTGATCGAGGCGATGGCGGCGGGCCTGCCGGTCGTCAGTCCCGATGTCGGCGACGTCGCGGCGATGGTGTCGGACGCGAACCGTCCGTTCGTCGCGGCGGACGAGGCGGATTTTCGCGCGAGTCTCGCGCGGCTGGCCGGGGACGGCGACCTTCGCGCGCGCGTCGGCGACGCGAACCGGCGGCTGGCTGCGCTCCGCTTCGATGAATCAGCCATGGTCGCGGCCTATGAAAATCTCTATGGTCGCGCGCTGAGGGGACGTCGCCTTTTCTCGGGGGAATAGGCAAGCGCGCCCATTGACTTTCACGGCCGCCTCCCGCTTACGAAGGTGGTGCAGGGACCAGCGCGCGGCGGCGCGGCGGGTGAAGAGAAAGAGGTTTAGCGTGTTCAAAGGTTTGAAGCCCATCCTTTACGGCGGACGCGAAGTCTGGCCGCTGGTCGAGGGCGGCAAGGGCGTGTCGGCGACCAACCATGCGTCGAGCGGGGCGTGGGCCGCGGCCGGTGGGATCGGTACCGTGTCGGCGGTCAACGCCGACAGCTATGACGCCGACGGCCATGTCATCCCGCAAATCTATCACGCCGCGACGCGGCGCGACCGCCACGAGGAACTGGTCCGCTACGCCATCGACGGCGCGGTCGAACAAGTGAAGCGCGCCTATGACATCGCCGGCGGCAAGGGCGCGATCAACATCAACGTGCTGTGGGAAATGGGCGGCGCGCAGCAAGTGCTGGAAGGCGTGCTGGAAAAGACGCGCGGGCTGGTGACGGGCGTCACCTGCGGCGCGGGCATGCCGTACAAGCTCAGCGAGATCGCGGCGCGGCACAATGTCCATTATCTGCCGATCATCTCGTCGGGCCGCGCCTTCCGCGCGCTGTGGAAGCGCGCCTATCACAAGGTCGCCGACCTGATGGCGGCCGTGGTTTATGAGGACCCGTGGCTGGCGGGCGGGCACAACGGCCTGTCGAACGCCGAGGACCCGCTGAAGCCCGAGGACCCCTATCCGCGCGTCAAGGCGCTGCGCGACGTGATGCGCGCCGAGGGGATCGCGGACACTGTGCCGATCGTCATGGCGGGCGGCGTCTGGTATCTGCGCGACTGGGAGGACTGGATCGACAATCCCGAACTGGGCCAGATCGTCTTTCAATATGGCACGCGCCCGCTGCTGACCGAGGAAAGCCCGATCCCACAGGCATGGAAGGACCGGCTGCGCACGCTCGACGACGGCGATGTGCTGCTGCACCGCTTTTCGCCCACGGGTTTCTATTCCAGCGCGGTGCGCAACCCCTTCCTGCGCGATCTGGAGGCGCGGTCGGAACGCCAGATTCCCTATTCGAAGCAGGAAGCGGGTGATCATGTCGTCCAGCTCGACGCGGGCGTGAAGGGCAAGAATTTCTGGGTCACGCCCCACGACCGCGACCGCGCGCGCGACTGGGTGGCGGAGGGCTATACCAGCGCGCTCAAGACCCCCGACAACACGGTCGTCTTCGTGACCGAGGCCGACAAGGCGGTGATCCGCAAGGACCAGACCGACTGCATGGGCTGCCTGTCGCATTGCGGCTTTTCGTCGTGGAAGGACCATGACGATTATTCGACCGGCTATCTCGCCGACCCGCGCAGCTTCTGCATCCAGAAGACCTTGCAGGACATCGCCCACGGCGGCGACGTTGAACAAAATCTGATGTTCGCGGGCCACGCTGCGTTCAATTTCAAGAGCGATCCCTTTTATTCCAATAACTTCACGCCGACGGTGAAGCAGTTGGTGGACCGGATTTTGACGGGGGATTGATTCCATGGGAGGGGGCGAATGGAAGATGTTGACTGGGCGAGCCGCATGGCTCGCCTGCCAGATGAAGATTTGTTCGCAATTGCATCAGCAAATGAGGACGAAGGCTATCGCCATGAGGCAATCGAGGCTGCGCAGGCTGAACTTGCGAGCCGGAACCTAGGCTGTGTTGACAAAAGGGATTCCCAAGCGGGTGGGGTTCTGATTCAAGGCTGCTTTTTGCGGAGCAGTTATGGGTCGCGGGGATTTGTCGGACGC
>PHEM01000287.1 GCA_002842935.1 Alphaproteobacteria bacterium HGW-Alphaproteobacteria-13
GTCGCCGCCCGCGCGGCGCCCTTCGCCTCCCTGCGGCGGAGCGCCGCTTTCGCCACCCTCGGCGCGCGGCGGCCTGCCCGCGCCCTCGCCTTGCGGGCGCCGCTCGCCGGAGCGGCCCTGCGCCTGCGGCTGCTGTTGCTGGCCGAAACTCTTGCCGAAGTTGAAGCCCCAGCGAATCTGCGAATTGGTCGAGCGGTCGAAATTGACGGGCCGCTGGTCGATCGCCACCAGCACGCCGCCGACGCGCGTCACGCGGCCGGGGAAAGCCGCCTCGATCTCCGGTGTCAGCAAGGGGAAGCCGTTGGCCGTGTCATAGCTTTTGTTGCGGTTGTAATCGATCGACAGGCGCAGCCCCTCGACCATCGGCGGCGACCAGTTCAGCCCCAGCTTGAGGTCGCGGCGCTGTTCCGCGCGCAGGAAGGGATTGCCACCCGTCAGCGTCGTGATCTCCACCGTCTGGCCCGTCGCGAAGTCGTAATAGCTGACATTCTGCGTCTCCATCGGCGCGGCGCCGAGCTGCGACACGCTGGGCGCGGCCTCGTCATTCTTGTAGCTCGCCAGCAGCGACAGATTGCCGGTGATGCCCCAGTTGAACGTCGCGCCCCAGCTCGTCAGCGCGGAAAAGTCGCTCGGCCGTTCGGCCTGTCCGTTCAGCGTCACCGACAGGCGGCCGACATTGCCGACATTGTAATCGGGGTCGAGCAGCGGGATGGTCAGCGATCCGAACACGCTGGGCGTGTCGCGCGCGAGGTCGGTCGTCGTGACCGCTATGCCGCGCTCTGACCGGCTGTCGAAGCGCAGCCCGCTGTATCCGCCGGTGATCGAGGCGCGGATCGGCCCGGCCCAGCCGTCCATCACGCTGCCGGAGATATTGGCGTTGCCGCCGAAGCTCTGCTGCGTCGAATCGAACCGCTCACGCGTGCCGCCCAACCGCTCCGTGAAGATCAGCGAATCGGCGTCGGAATAATTGCCCGTGACGGCCCAGCGCCAGTCGCCGAGCATGCCGTTGACGCTGGCCGATCCCGTCAGATTCTGCGACCGGCTGTCGCGGCGCAGCGGCTGGCCCGAACCCAGCGTATCGAGACCGAGCAGGCTGAGGCTGTCGGTCTGGTCGAACCGCAGACTGAGCGAGGCTTCCGTCACCTTGTCGATATTCTGGACGATCGTGCCGTCGATGACATAGGCGTCGCTGGCGGACAGCAGGCTGCGTCCCGCGACGGGTAGGTCGCGCTCGCTTTCCATCAGCATCGTCTTATGTTCCCAGCCCGCGTTGACGTTGACGCGGCCATTCTGTCCGATGGCGACGAAGGCGGGTTCCACTTCGCTCTGGAAGCGGCCGCCCTGCGTCGGGATGCCGGCCTCCGCCTCCACCGACACTTGCCGGAAATTGGGCTTGAGCACGAAATTGACGACGCGCTCGGTCGCGGCATAGCCATATTGCAGCGCGACTTCCTCCGGGAAGATCTCGATCTTCGCGATCGCTTCGGGGGGCAGGTTGCGCACGGCGCCGAAGCCCGAGATGCGCCGCCCGTTGACCAGCATCACGGGACGCCCGCCGCCGCGCCCGCGCCCCGAGCGCGTCTGCGGCTCCAGCGCGTCGAGCAGTTCCGCGATCGACGAGGCGCCATAGCTGGCGATCGCCGCTTCATCCAGTTCCGCCTCGGCGGCGATGTCGGTGTCGAGCTGGCCCGCGAGGCGCGGCGCGGTGACGACGATTTCATGCTCATAATCATCATAGACGGGATCGGGACTGCCCGCCGCCGCGATGTCGATGGGCTGCTCCGTGGTGTCCGCCAGCACCGGCAAAGCAAGCGACGCCGCCGTCGCAAGCAAGGCGGCCCGGACAGGGAGGGAGAGGCGATTATTGGTCATTGGGAGAGAAGCCTTCTGTTCTTCTTGATTTGACTTGTTCTTGGCGGAGCCGGGCTGAACCCGATCTGCCGCGGATCGTCTAGGCAGGATTTGTCGCAACAATATGGCACGACGCACGGCGGCTGCGACAAGTTGCGACACGCGCGTCTGGACAGCATCGCCCCGCCCCCGTATCGGCCAGCCATGCCGACTCCAGACTCCTCCGCCGCCCCGAAATCCGAAACAGGCGAATCCATCCTGATCATCGACTTCGGGTCGCAGGTGACGCAGCTCATCGCCCGCCGCGTCCGCGAGGCCGGCGTGTACAGCGAAATCGTCCCCTTCAGCGCCGCCGAGGCCGCGCTGGAACGGATGCAGCCGAAAGGCATCATCCTGTCCGGCTCGCCCGCCTCCGTCCCCGCGCCGGGCAGCCCGCGCGCGCCGCAGGCGGTGTTCGACAGCGGCCTGCCGATCCTGGGCATCTGCTATGGCCAGCAAGTCATGAGCCAGCAGCTTGGCGGACAAGTCGAACCCGGCGGCGCGGACGGCGCGCGCGACGGCGAGTTCGGCCGCGCCTTCCTGACCGTGACCGAGCCTTGCGTGCTGTTCGACGGGCTGTGGGAGGTCGGCGAACGGCATCAGGTGTGGATGAGCCACGGCGACCGCGTCACCGCCTTCGCCCCCGGCTTCCGCATCGTCGCGATCAGCGACGGCGCGCCCTTCGCGCTGATCGCCGACGATGAACGCCGCTATTACGGCACGCAATTCCATCCCGAAGTCGTCCATACGCCCGACGGCGCGAAGCTGATCGCCAATTTCGTGCGCCACGTCTGCGGCTGCTCCGGCGACTGGACGATGGCCGAGTTCCGCGCCACCAAGATCGCCGAAATCCGCGCGCAGGTCGGCGATCAGCGCGTGCTCTGCGGCCTGTCGGGCGGCGTCGACAGTGCCGTCGCGGCGGTGCTGATCCACGAGGCGATCGGCGAGCAACTGACCTGCGTGTTCGTCGATCACGGCCTGCTGCGCCTCGGCGAGCGCGAGCAGGTCGAGCGCCTGTTCCGCGAGCATTACAACATCCCGCTGGTCGTCGTCGACGCCGAGGCGCGCTTCATGGCGGGTCTCGCGGGCGTCACCGATCCCGAAAAAAAGCGCAAGTTCATCGGCGGCGAGTTCATCAATGTCTTCGAAGAGGAAGCCAGAAAGATCAGCGGCGCCGACTTCCTCGCGCAAGGCACGCTCTATCCCGACGTGATTGAATCCGTGTCCTTCACAGGCGGGCCGAGCGTGACGATCAAGAGCCACCACAATGTCGGCGGCCTGCCCGAACGCATGAACATGAAGCTGGTCGAACCCTTGCGCGAACTGTTCAAGGACGAGGTGCGCCTGCTCGGCAAGGAACTGGGCCTGCCCGATATCTTCGTCGGCCGCCACCCCTTCCCCGGTCCCGGTCTCGCCATCCGCATCCCCGGCGAAGTGTCGAAGGAGCGCTGCGACATATTGCGCAAGGCCGACGCCGTCTATCTGGAGGAAATCCGCAGCGCGGGCCTGTACGATGCGATCTGGCAGGCGTTCGCGGTGCTGCTGCCCGTCAAGACGGTCGGCGTGATGGGCGACGGCCGCACATACGACCATGTCTGCGCGCTGCGCGCCGTGACATCGACCGACGGGATGACGGCGGACATCTATCCGTTCGACGCCAGCTTCCTGTCGCGCTGCGCGACGCGGATCATCAACGAAGTGCAGGGGATCAACCGCGTGGTCTATGACTATACGTCGAAACCGCCCGGGACGATCGAGTGGGAATAATTCGGGCCTATCCGAACGCCGCCGATGGCCGCCGAATACCGCACATAACTATCTGAAATCATTATACAATTCACGCATCACCTATCGTCATCTATCGTCGCGCAAGCCTCCCGAGCGACGGCATAGGTGACGGTATGGCGAATCTTGTCACACGCGGAAATCACATATACCGTCAGGGCCAAGAGAGCTTGTGACGGTATTTTTTCTATGTTATCTACTTGATAATAATAGAAAAATACCCGTCCAGAGAGGCCGAATTTGGCCTGACGGTATAATCGCTGGCTTTCTTGCGGTTCTGAACGATTTCGGAGGGTCAAGATGCTGACGGATGCCGCCATCAAGGCACTGAAACCAAAGGATAAATTATATAAGATCGTGGATCGTGACGGTATGTATGTCGCGGTCAATCCCTCGGGGTCGGTCGTGTTCCGGTATGACTACCGCATCAACGGGCGACGGGAGACTTTGACGCTCGGCCGCTATGGCGCCGCCGGCCTGTCCCTGGCGCGCGCAAGAGAGAAACTGATCGACGCGCAACGCGCCATCGCGGAGGGGCGTTCGCCCGCCCGCGAGAAGCAGCGTGAGAAGCGTCGCATCAAGGAAGCAAAGAGTTTTGGTGAATTTGGCGAACGCTGGTTTCAGGAAGCCCGGATGGCCGACAGCACCCGCGCGATGCGTCGCTCGATCTATGAGCGGGACTGTCCGTCGTCAGAACATTTGGCGCAGATCGCTGCGTAAATTAGCGGAGTGTGGGCCTCGTTCTGGGGTTGATATTAAGCGGCGAGCCTGCGGTGCT
>PHEM01000288.1 GCA_002842935.1 Alphaproteobacteria bacterium HGW-Alphaproteobacteria-13
CGGCCATCTTGCCGCCCAGCCATGTGCCGAACGCGCCCGCCAGCCCCAGCACGACCGCCATCGCCAATCCCGCCTCGGTCGTCGACAGGCCATGGCTGCGGATGAAGAAGCTGATCGTCCACAGCGCCTTGCCATAGCCGAGGAAGGCCGTGACCGACGCCGCGATCAATATGGCGACAAAGGCGCGGGAGGCGAAAATCTCGCGCATCGCCTCGCCCGTGGAAAGGGGCGCGGCGGCGGGGGCGGCGACCGGGTCCGCCGGCTTCAGATGCCGCGGCTCGCGCAGCACGAACAGGACGATCAGCGCCAGCAGCAAACCGGGCAGGCCGACCAGCATCAGCGCGATGCGCCAGCCGTAAAGATCGTTGACGACGCCGCCGATGACCAGCCCGAGCAACGATCCGATCGGCACCCCCATGCCGTAAAAGGCGATGGCGGACGAGCGCTTCTCCGGCTTCACGCTGTCGGTGATGAGCGAATGGGCGGCGGGCGTGCAGCCCGCTTCGCCGATGCCGACGCCGATGCGCGCGAGGAGCAGCTGGACGAAATTCTGCGCCAGCCCGCACACGGCGGTCATCAACGACCAGATGGCCAGCGCGAGCGCGATCAGGCGCACGCGGTTCGTCCCTTCCTTGTCGGCATAGCGCGCGATCGGAATGCCGAGCAGGGCATAGAAGACCGCGAAGGCCGGTCCGGCCAGCAGGCCGAGCTGCGTGTCGCTGAGTCCCAGTTCGCCCTTGATCGGCTCGGCCAGGATATTGACGATCTGCCGGTCGAGGAAGTTGAAGATATAGATGACCAGCAACACCCACAGCATCGTCCGCGCACTGGCGGAAACATCGCCCGGTGGCGGCGATGCGGCGCCTGCCGCGGCAAGGGCTGGTTTCTGATTCATATCGCTCTCCCGCCGCCATGGGAGCAGAGGGCGAGGCCTGCTGTCAACGGCGGAGCGCGGCAGGAAAAGTGGCTTTGACGATTGACGCTACGGCGCGCGGTCCGCCCGCGCGCGCGGAAATTTGCGGACTGGCGCGTTCAGCGTTGCTGCCGCCGCGCGCGCCAGCCCCTTTCCTCCAGTTCCAGCAATTCCATCGGCACGCGAATGGTGCGGATGGCGAGGCGGACCTCGATCAGGAACAGCATCAGCGAGGCGAGCAACAGCAGCGTCGCGACCACGAACACCCACGCCGCCACGGCATTGAGGTCGATGCCCGTGAAGGCCTGTACGAACAGCAAGGCGACGAGCAGGCACACGACGATGCCGCAGGCGACGGCGGCGGCGATCGAATTGTTGATGACGTCGATGCGCCGGTCGACCATCCGCAATTCGGCGACGACGCGATCATGATCGATCCCCTCGGTGCTCGCCCAGCGCTCCATCAGCACGCGCGAGCGGTCGACGACGCGCGCGAGCCGCCCCGTGAACACGTTGAGCAGGCCGCCCGTCGCCACCAGCAGGAAAACCGGCGTGACCGAAAGCTGGATCGTCTGGGCGATGGCGCCAATGGCGCCGGCACCGCCGATGCCGGTGGACATCACCCCCCGCCGCCCGCCGCGACGGAGGGCGTATTGATGCCGTGCATGGCAAGGAATTTCCTGACGTTGCGCGCCGCCTGGCGGATGCGCTGCTCATTCTCGACCATCGCGATGCGGACGAAACCCTCGCCGTCCTCGCCATAGCCGACGCCAGGCGCGACCGCGACCTTGGCGTGCGTCAGCAGCTGCTTGGAAAATTCCAGGCTGCCCATGTCCTTGAGCGCGGGCGGCAGCGGCGCCCAGGCGAACATCGACGCCCTGGGACTGGGAATCTCCCACCCCGCGCGAGCGAAGCTTTCGACCATCACGTCGCGGCGCTTCTGGTAAAGCTCGCGATTCTTCTGGACGATGTCCTGCGGGCCGTTGAGCGCCGCGCAGGCCGCCGCCTGGATCGGCGTGAAGGCGCCATAGTCGAGATAGGATTTGACGCGCGTCATCGCCGCGATCAGCCTTTTGTTGCCGACCGCGAAGCCCATGCGCCAGCCCGCCATCGAATAGGTCTTGGACATCGAGGTGAATTCGACCGCGACGTCTTTCGCGCCCGGCACCTGAAGGATCGAGGGCGTCGGGTTGCCGTCGTAGTAAAGCTCCGAATAGGCGAGATCCGACAGCACCCAGACGCGGTTTTCCTTCGCCCAGGCGACGAGCCGTTCGTAGAAGGCGAGGTCGACCGTCTCCGCCGTCGGGTTCGACGGATAGTTGACGACCAGGATCGACGGGCGCGGCACGGTGAAGGCCATCGCCCGGTCGAGCGCGTTCCAATAATCCTCGTCGGGCGTCGTCGGCACGCTGCGGATCGTCGCCCCGGCGATGATGAAGCCGAAGGTGTGGATCGGATAGCTGGGGTTCGGCGCCAGCACGACGTCGCCGGGACCCGTGATCGCGGTCGCGAGGCTGGCCAGCCCTTCCTTGGAACCCATCGTCACCACGACCTCCGTCTCGGGGTCGAGTTCGACGTTGAAGCGGCGGGCGTAATAATTGGCCTGCGCGCGGCGCAGCCCCGGAATCCCCTTGGATTGCGAATAGCCGTGCGCGTCGGGCTTTTGCGCGACTTCGCACAATTTCTCGATCACATGGGGCGGCGGCGGCAAGTCGGGGTTGCCCATCCCCAGGTCGATGATGTCCTCGCCCGCGGCGCGTGCTGCCGCGCGCATCGCATTGACTTCGGCGATGACATAGGGCGGCAGACGCTTGATGCGATAGAATTCATCGTCGGACATGGGGGACTAGAACAACTCCTTTTCGTTATGGTGCGGAATGCCGCGGCATCGTCTCGCCAGCGGCGGCGAGTGCTGTTATACGCAGGACGAGAGAGGCTGACCAGCGAGAACAAACATGACAGACGCAGGCAAGAGCAGCGGGAACCAGGGAAGCACGCAGCAAGGTCCCGGCACCTTCATCCCGTCACCCGACGACTTGCCGCACTGGGCGGGCGTGATGGGCCGCGCGCAGCAGATGATGGCCCAGTTCGCAATGGGGCAAGGCGCAGCGGCCGGGGAGGCGAAGCCGCTGTTCGATCCCGCCCGGCTCGATCCTGCGACATGGCTCGACGGTTCGGCCGCGACGGCCTGGACGGAACAGACGTCGCGGATGTGGGAACAGGGAACCGCCTTCTGGACCGCCCTGATGGCGCAGCGCCCCGCCTTCGCGCCGCCCGCACAGGCGGCAGCGGAGAAGGGAGCGGAAAAGGCCGCGGCGAAGGACCGGCGTTTCGAAGACGCGGACTGGACCGCCAATCCCGCCTTCGCGCTGATCCGCGAGACCTATGGCCTGCTTTGCGACCAGCTTCTGTCCACGACGCGGCAGCTTCCCGGCCTGGACGAAGAGATGCGCGCCAAGATGGAGTTCGCGGCGCGGAACATGGCCGACGCCATGGCGCCGACCAACATCGCGCTGACCAATCCGCAAGTGCTGAAGCGCGCGGTCGAGACGCGCGGCGAAAGCCTGCTCAAGGGGCTTCAGCACATGCTGACCGACCTTGCGCGCGGACAGATGCGCCATGTCGACGAGGATGCGTTCGAAGTCGGCGTCAATATCGCGGCGACGCCCGGCAAGGTGATCCACGAGACGGATCTGTACCAGCTCATCCACTATGCGCCGACGACGAAAGAGGTGTTCACGGTCCCGCTGCTGATCTTTCCGCCGTGGATCAACCGTTTCTATATCCTCGACCTCAATCCCCAGAAAAGTTTCGTGGCCTGGGCGGTCGAACAGGGATTGTCGGTGTTCATCGTGTCGTGGAAATCGGCCGATGCGTCGATGAAGGATCTGGTGTGGGACGATTATATCGCGGCGCAGATCGAGGCGATCGACACCGTCCGCGACCTGCTGGACGTGCCGCACGTCCATAGCATCGGCTATTGCGTCGCCGGGACGACGCTGGCCGCGACGCTGGCGATCCTCGCCGCGCGGGGCGAGGCCGACAAGGTGAAGTCGGTCACTTTCTTCACCGCGCAGGTCGATTTCGAACTGGCGGGCGACCTGAAGCTGTTCGTTGACGACCAGTATATCGCGCTGCTCGACCAGCTTTCGGCGCCCGGCTATCTCGACGGGCGCTATATGGCCGCGACCTTCAACAGCCTGCGCGGGCGCGACCTGATCTGGAACTATGTCGTCAACCATTATCTGCTGGGAAAGGATTATCCGCCCTTCGACCTGCTCTATTGGAACGGCGACACGACCAACCTGCCCGCGACCTGGCACCGGCAATATCTGATCGACCTTTATCGCGACAACCGGCTGGTGATCCCGGACAGCCTGTCGGCCTGCGGCACGCCGATCGACCTTCGCAAGATCCGCACCCCCGCCTATATCCAGGCCGGGCGCGAGGATCACATCGCGCCGCTCGCCAGCGTGTGGCGGCTGATGGACCATCTGGCGGGACCCAAGAC
>PHEM01000289.1 GCA_002842935.1 Alphaproteobacteria bacterium HGW-Alphaproteobacteria-13
GGCGACGACGCGCCGCGAGGACGGAAGGGAGGCGGACTGGCTCATGCCGCGCGCGCTTAGCGCAGGCGCGGCTTGCGGGAAAGCCGCTTAGCGTGTAGGGCGCTGCTTAAATTTTAGGCAATTTCGACGAAAGCTTCCGCCATGGCGCCGCTGCGGCCCATCCACATCGGTCCCGTCACGATTCAGGACCCCGTGATCCTCGCGCCGATGACGGGCGTCACCGACATGCCGTTCCGCACGCTCGTGCGGCGTTACGGCTCGGGTCTCAACGTCACGGAGATGATCGCGAGCCAGGCCGCGATCCGCGAGACGCGTCAGTCGGTCCAGAAAGCGGCCTGGGACCCCGCCGAAGAGCCGGTGTCGATGCAGCTCGTCGGCTGCACCCCCTATGAAATGGGCGAGGCGGCGAAGCTCAACGAGGATCGCGGTGCGGCGATCATCGACATCAACATGGGCTGTCCCGTGCGCAAGGTCACGAACGGCGACGCCGGGTCGGCGCTGATGCGCGACCTGACGCTGGCGGCCGCGCTGATCGACGCCTGCGTCAGGGCGGTCGCGGTGCCCGTCACGGTCAAGATGCGGATGGGCTGGGACCATGACAGCCTGAACGCCCCCGAACTGGCGCATATTGCCGAGGATCTGGGCGCGAAGCTGGTGACGGTCCACGGCCGTACGCGCAACCAGATGTATCGCGGCGAGGCCGATTGGCGCTTCGTTCGCAACGTCAAGGACGCCGTGTCGATCCCCGTCATCGTTAACGGCGACATCTGCTCGGTCGAGGATGCGCGCGCCGCGCTCGACCAGAGCGGCGCGGACGGCGTGATGATCGGGCGCGGCGCCTATGGCCGTCCGTGGCTGCTGGGACAGGTGATGGCGGCGCTGCGCGGCGAGGCGGTCCGGCCCGATCCCGGCATCGACGAGCAATATGACGTGATTACATCGCATTACCGCGCGATGCTCGACCATTATGGCGAAGTGACCGGTGTCAATATGGCGCGCAAGCATCTCGGCTGGTATGTGAAAGGCCTGCCGGGTTCGGCCGAGTTCCGCAACAAGGTCAACCAGATTCCGGACAGCCGCGGCGTCCTCGACGCGCTCGAGGCTTTCTATGCTCCGTTCCTGAGCAAGGCCGCCGCGTGACCGCGCGGACGTCGAGCATCCCGACGTTCGACCATGACGAGCTGATCCAGTCGCATCCCGTCGCCACGCTGCTGATCGACCGGGGCGGCGTGGTGCTGTTCGTCAACGCCGCCGCCGAACAGCTTTGCAACATGGGCCGCTCCGCGATGGTCGGCCGCGTCGTCTATGATCTGATCGGCATGGATCGCGGCTATCGGCGGCGCATGCACGATCCGGCGAGTCCGGCGCTGTTCGCGCACCGGGCGGAGATCGTCGTCGGCGGACGGAAATCGCTGTTCGTCGATATGCAGCTGGTTCCCTATGGCCAGGACGGCCACCGCATTCTCGCGCTGCTGCCGTCGCAAAGCGAGGCCGAGTTGATGGGCGGCGCGATCGGTCGCTCGGGCCGGGCCGCCGGGGCGGCGGCGTCGATGCTGGCGCATGAGATCAAGAACCCGCTCGCGGGGATCAAGGGCGCGGCCCAGCTGCTCGCGCGCAAGGCCGACGCGAGCGGCGAGCGCTTCACCACGCTGATCTGCGCCGAAGTCGACCGCATCACCACGCTGATCGACCAGATGGAGCATTTCTCGCGCGGGCAGCCGATCGCCTGCACGCCCATCAATCTTTATCCGCCGATCCATCAGGCCATGGAGACCGTGCGCGCGCGCCAGCTTCCTGGCATCCGCTTCGTCGAGGATTTCGACCCCTCGCTGCCGCTGGTGCGCGGCAATCATGACGCCATGGTGCAGATCATGCTGAACCTCGTCACCAATGCCTGCGAGGCGCTGCACGGGCTTCCCGGCGGCGTCGTGCGTCTGGCGACGGCCTATCGCCACGGCCTGTCGATCGACAATGGCGACGGACGCGGACGCATCGCGCTGCCGATCGAAGTCAGCGTCAGCGACAATGGGCCGGGCGTTCCCGCCGAGATACGCGGCGACCTGTTCGACCCGTTCGTGACGACCAAGCGCGAGGGGAGGGGACTCGGCCTCGCGCTCGTCGCCAAGCTGGCGCGCGACATGGGCGGCACGGTGCAGCATGTCCGCGACGACGGCTGGACGCGCTTTCGCGTGCATCTGCCCGCCGCCAGCGCACAGGACGGAGAGCGAGGCGCATGACGAACGGCAAGACGATCCTGCTGGTCGAGGACGACCCCGCGATCGCGCTCATCATCCGCGAGACGCTGGCGGGCGAATGCGGCACGCTGGCCGCGGTCGGCAGCATCGCCGAGCGCAACGTCTGGCTGGCCGGGAACCGTCCCGACCTGATCATCACCGACGTCGTGCTGCCCGATGGTGACGGTATCGATTCGCTGCCCGGCGCGGGCGTCGATCCCGCGACGCCGGTGATCGTGCTGTCGGCGCAGAACACGCTCGACACCGCCGTGCGCGCGACGGGGATCGGCAGCTATGACTATCTGCCCAAGCCCTTCGACCTCGAAGAGCTGACGGCCAGCGTCCGCGCGGCGCTGGAACGGCGCGCCGAACCGGCGGCGGGGACCGATCCGGCGCAGGCCGACAGCCATGGCCTTGTCGGCCGCGCTCCCGCGATGCAGGCGGTTTACCGTACCATCGCGCGGCTGGCGACCAACGATCTCGCCGTGCTGATCCTGGGGGAATCGGGGACGGGCAAGGAAGTCGTGGCGCGCGCCGTCCACGCGACGGGGCTGCGCCGCGCGGGACCGTTCGTCGCGATCAACATGGCCGCCATCCCGCGCGAATTGATCGAGGCCGAATTGTTCGGGCATGAAAAGGGCGCCTTCACGGGCGCGCACAGCCGCAGCGCGGGGCGCTTCGAACAGGCGGCGGGCGGCACCCTGTTCCTCGACGAGATCGGCGACATGCCGCTGGAGGCGCAGACGCGGCTGCTGCGCGTCCTGCAAAGCAACGAATATTCGACCGTCGGCGGCAGTCAGGCGTTGAAGGCCGATGTGCGCGTCATCGCCGCGACGCACCGCGACATGGGCACGCTCGTCGCCGATGGCCGCTTTCGCGAGGATCTTTTCTATCGGCTGAATGTCATTCCGGTAACGCTGCCGCCGCTGCGCGACCGGCGCAGCGACATTCCCGCGCTCGTCCGCCATTTCGTCGAGGCGGGCCGTCATTCGGGCCTGCCCGACCGCCAGTTCGCGCCGGAGGCGATGCGGATGCTGGAACGTCACGACTGGCCCGGCAATGTCCGCGAACTGGGCAATGTCGTCCAGCGGCTCGCCGTGCTGTCGCGCGACAGCGTGGTCGGCCCGCGCGACGTGGAGGCGGTGCTGAACGGCGGCGGCGAGGGGGTGCGCATCGCCGCGCCCGCCGACGGCATCGCCCGCGCGGTCGATGACTGGGCGGGGGAACAGCTTGCCGGCGACGAGCATGACGGCCGCATCCACGAACGGTTGCAGGCGATCGTCGAAGCGGCGCTGCTGCGCCGGACGCTGCGCGAAGTGCGCGGAAACCAGCTGGAAGCGGCGCGGCGGCTTGGTATCAACCGCAACACGCTGCGCAAGCGGCTGGTCCAGCTCGGCATCGATCCCGCGCGGGCCTGAGCGGCTTCTCTGCTTTAATGTGTTTTCTATGCAACAGGATTGTCGTAACAAGGACACAATGGAGCAAGCCGCTTCCCTGACTCGCGACAGCGATTCCGACGGCCCGGACGCGCGCGCCAGTGGCTGGCAATTCGCGGCGCCCGAATATTATACGCTGGCGCTGATCGTCAGCGTCGCCATCGCCACCTATATCTTCGTGACCGGCGCGTCGCAGAGCGAGCGCCTGCTGACGCCGCCGCTGGTGGCGGCGATCATGGTCGCCAATCTCGTGCCCGCGATGACGCTGATCGTGCTGATCGGCAGCCGCTTCGCGCGCGCGCGCGCCGCATGGTCGATGGGCGGGGGCAATGGGCGGCTCCATGTCCGCCTGGTCCAGCTCTTCTCGCTGATCGCGGCGGCGCCGACCTTGCTGGTCGTGATCTTCGCCTCGCTGTTGTTCCAATATGGCGTCGATTTCTGGTTCTCCGACCGCTCGCGCGGCATGTTCGAAAACGCCGCGAGCCTCGCCGAGGGCTATTATCAGGAAAATCAGCGCGAAGTCGGGGCCAACACCGTTGCGATGGCGGAGGATCTGGGCGCTTTCCTCGAACGCGTGCCGACCGACGATCCCAAATTCTCCAACTATTATTTCCAGCAGGTCGTCGTCCGCAGCCTCAATGAATCGGCGATCATCGAGATCGGCGCCGACGGCGTCGCGCGCACGGCGGCGATGATCGATCCCGACAACCGCGCCGCCGAGAACCGGCTGTCGCCCGCG
>PHEM01000290.1 GCA_002842935.1 Alphaproteobacteria bacterium HGW-Alphaproteobacteria-13
AGATCAAAGGCAGGGGCAAGATGCCATTCACCTTTCGCGTCGATCAGAAAGGCGTGCTGGCGAACATGGTCATCACGATTATGGGCCAGAATGTTGAACAGCATTCGGCGGAAGGCCTGTTCCAGATCGCGCACATCGCGCGTGATGGCCAATGTCGCCTTCAGAAAACCATCATAGTCGAGGCTCGGCATATGCGGCGAGGCCTCCACTGCTCCGCCTAGGCTGACCATGTGGAGCCGCCGTCCGGGTGCGGGCCGGTCAAAGCGACGGGTGGCGAAATGTCTTCGCCCTTGCCGAGAGGCGAGAGCGCGCCGACACCGTAATAGACCTGCGCAAGCTTGCGGCCCTGACGGATCTGTCCTTGCACGTATTGCCATTCGTCGCGCTGTTCAGAGAGTTGAGGCAGAAACCGCGCCGAGCGGCTGTCGGCGAGGCTGGTGGTGCGCATGACCTTGAGCCCGGCACGCGACGCGACCGCGTCCTCGTCCTGATAGACAAGCCCGAGAACCGTCATGACATTGCAGCCGAAGCGCAGCTTGTCGTTGATGACATCGCCGATGATCTTCTGGACGTCCCATGGTGCCCACTGCTTGGGCAGATTGCGCACCGAGAAGAAGCGCCAATCGAACTTGTCGGGCACGACCTCGCCGATGACCGGCGCGCCGTCCTCGCGCTCGCCAGTGGGGCGAAAGCGCTCGGTATGGAGCACGATCCGGTCGGGGGTAACCTGGGTTTCCAGATCACGCCGCACGCATTGGACGTTTATCGGATCGAGCTCGGAATAGTGCTCGGGCTTGTCGGCGTTATCGACCGCCGGGCAGAGAAAATCGTCGAGAAAGGCGATCAGTTCAACCGGGGTCATGTCGCGCGCCGGGATCGACAGCGCCTGCAGTGTCCCTCGCAGGCTTTCGCGCACCGAGACAAGCGTGTCGGCCCCGATCGGACCGCTGAGCCGGGCTCCGATCGAGAGAATTACGCGGGTATTGCGCAGGTAAAACGGCGCATCACGCGAGATCGACATCCAGGCCGCCCGGCGCAGCCAGCGCGCGCGGTGCATCGCGGCGCGGCCATAGACTCCCTTGGCGACAACGCGCGGCATCACCCAGTCGGCAATGCGCTCACCGACCGAGGGGCTTTGCCAATGGATCAGCTGGATCTCGCAGCCGGGCGGCACGGCGTCAGAGAGGAACTGGGTGAGAAGTTCGCCGCTGCGCTCATCGGCCCCCATCATCGGGGCAAGCTCGAGAATGAACCCGATCGAGTCCGTGTTGATGAACATGCCGTGCTTCTTGTCGAAGCTGCGATAGGGCAACCAGTTCGAGAGCATCGGAGCGCCAAGCACCGGGCGTGCCGCCTCGGGATGCGCGCTTTCGCCGAACAGCATGTCGAGGAACCGATCCCAGAAGCCGCGCGAGGTCATCGCCGCTACTCCTCGACCTTGGCAGGGAAGGCCGCCGGTGCATTGGCCGGCGTTGCTTCAACCGGGGTGACCGATGGCGCTGCAGCAGGCGGGGTAATCGCTCCACCATTGGCAGGACCTGTGGGCTTTACTGCCGATGGTGTCGGCGCTTTTGCAGTGTGGGCGAGACGCGCCTGGACTTCGGCGCGGATGGCATCGACCGCATTGCCGGACTTGATCGCAGCGGCCTTGGCGCGCGCTGCCGCGACGGCTTCGGGCGTCGGCAAGGTTGCCGGTGCGGCGATGGGAGCGTCGCGGCCAGCGATGAGGGAAGCAGGAACTCCGGGAGCGGGTGCTAACGCCGAGCTGGCGAGGCTGACCGCCCGGCCCTCGACTTGCTCCCCCAGGTTGGGCTCGCCCGACGATAGCTGCATCCAGGCGCCATCGTCGACCACCGCGTGAACGATCCGCGGCTCATGGAGATTGCCGCCGCCATCGACGAAGGACGGGAACACGACCTTCAACACACGGCGCTCGCGATGGATCATGCCATTATTGGAAGCAGCGAGCCTGCCCGAACCGGAGAGGGTGTAGGCAGCGGTGACAGGCTTGGCTGCCGCCGGTTGACGAATATACGTCCCCGCCGGCGAATGTCCGGGCGTCATGGGCCGGGCATTCTGGATCACCGACAGCGCCTGATCGTCGATCAGGGTCGAAGGCGCGCAGGTCCCGCCCGGCGCGCTGCATGCGAAGCTTCCCTTGATGTTGCCGCCGAACAGCGAAGTACAGGCTGCAAGCTGGGTCGCGGCGAGCCCAACCGCGGCAATGCTCGCCGCCCTGGCCAGACAGCTTGGGGCGCGATGCTCAGCGAGCATGCCAAGGCGCACGGCAAGCCGCCAGAACGCGAGGCCGGATCCGAGCGAGATCGTCTCGGCAGCAAGACTGGCATGGCCCGCCGAGCGGGCCCAGGCGCGGCGGCGCAACTTTGTCAGTTCGAATGGCGTGAGGTCCCGGCCGAGCGGGGCCCCAAAGGCGAGCACGAGATCCTGCCACAGCCGGATTGCCTCACCGCGCTTCAGCTCGACGCGCGGCAACGAGATTGCCCCGCGCGAGCGCCGCGCGACCGCGCGCAGGAAGCGCGCATGCTGCTTCGGATCAAGCGCGGTCACGACTTGGCGCCCTTCAGCCATTGCTCGAGCACCTCGCGCGGACGGAATCCTTCGATCACCGCGCCGTCCGATCGGACGATCACCGGGGTTCCGGCAAGGCCCTGCTCGCGGGCAAAGCGCTCGTTGGCATCGAGCGGCGAGGTGTCGCAGGTGCGCGTGTCGGTGATCGGCGTGCCGGCATAGGCGGCTTTGACGGCTTTGCGCCGATCGCGCGCGCAGAACACCTGGTTGGCAAGATCGCGGCTGCCGAGCACCGAGATCGGCCGCTCGATCACGCGCACATTCATGCTTTCAAGCACACCCGACAGCGCCCGGCAGTAGCCGCAGCGGAAATCGCTGAACACAGTGACAGACGGCCCCGAGCTTGCTCCCCAGACAATGCCGCCCGCCTCGGGCAGTGCGGCGAGCGACATCATCCGGGGGGCACCGCTCGCCGCCGGCGTGCTGACGCCGCGGCGGGGGGTCTCGACTTCCTGTGCTTCCTGCTTGCTGCCCGCCGCGCCGCCAACGAGGAGATCGGGATTGACCTCGAGCAGCCGGACCGCGGTCAGATCCTGGCGCGTCTGCATGTCGTAGACACGCCCGATAAGCAGGTAACGCGCGGTCCTGTCGACATAGAACAGCTGGGATCCGGCTGTCACTTCGCAGACCCCATCGACCAGCTGGCAATTGACCCGGCTTACCTGGGTCCGCGGCAGGCGCTGCTTGAGGAGCGCCGCGACGGCCTGGTCGGCCTCGGACGGCGAGTGAATTGCACTTGGCGCGGCGTTCCCGGCGCCCTCAGCATTGGCATTTGCCCAGACCAGCGATCCGCCGCTGCCGAGCACGATTGCGGCCAGCGGCATCAGGGTTTGGCGAAGGCTGGGTCTGCCCAAGTTCAGTGATTTCAGCTTCATTTCACCCTCCTCATCCGTTGATGAACACGCCTTCGAGAAACACGATTTCGACATCGATCCCGGTCGGCATTTCGATCACGGGCTGGTACTGCTCGGCCCGCTCGATCAGATATTTGCTGACCATGTCGCCCGAGGTGGCGATGCCTTCGCCGAGGCCGCCTTCGAGAATGTCGCCGGTGCCAAGCTTCTGGCGCTGGCCGTTCACGTTGACGTTGGTGCCGGTGAGCGTCGAATTGGTGTTGGCTGAAAAGCCGCGGCCAAACCCGCCCGCGAGCCCGGCGAGGAAGGCCTGGCCGATGAGCGAGCCCTCGCGGCTCACCACCCTGCCCCTGACCCCGGTTTTGCCGCCAAAGGCGATGAAACCCTTCACGTCGGAGACCGCGTAGCGTCCATTCGGCTGCGGGCAGGTCATCCGCTGCAGCTTGACGTAGACCTTTTCACTCGAGAGATCGCCGCGCGCCGCGCCATTGACCAGACAGCCCGCGATATTGGTCGTGAGCAGTCGCCCGTTGTCGTAGACCGAGCGCGCAGGGCCAGTGATGCGCAGCACGACTGGCAAAGGATCGGTCTGGCTCTGGACACCAGCAGCGGCGTCTACCCCGACGATGACCTTGGCGACCGCGATCGAATTTGGCGGCAGATAATTGGCGCTGTCGGTGAATACGGTGTTCCCCTTGGGCACTGGACTTCCCGTCCCGCTGGTGCCTTCGCCAAACGAGACCAGGCTCACCTCACTTCCGCGGCCTCCTGGCATGCCAGCTGCTGCCAAGGCCGCCTGACCGGCAGGCGTGCCTGGCGCGTTCTGGTAGCTCGGCGGGCTGGTCCGCCCATAAAGCGCATTGGGCCCGGCCGAAGTCGCGCCTGGTCCGACAACAGGCTGGCCCATGATCGGCGACTGGCGCGCGGCGGCGAGCGCGGCCTTCAACTGCTCGTTTTCG
>PHEM01000005.1 GCA_002842935.1 Alphaproteobacteria bacterium HGW-Alphaproteobacteria-13
GCTGACGCAAACGCTCGAAAAATTGGCCAACGGCCATCCGGCGAACAGCGTCGGCGAACTCATGCCGTGGACTGCCGTGGCCTGAGAACATCGCTTACCGTAGGGCTTGGCCGTTCGACGATTTATCGCTGGATGGCCGAGGGCAGGTTTCCGAAGCCGGTGCAGCTCGGTGGCTATGCGGTTGCCTGGGCCGAAGAAGAAATCGAAACCTGGATTTCGGACAGGTTGCAATGACAGTCCATCAGCTCCATTGCGGCCATGCTCCTGAGAACTCAATCATCAGTGCTTCCGTCTCCGGTTACGGGGTCATTTATCTTTGACGCTGCACATTGGCCAAGATTGTCAAAGACGCTTCGCTATGAGAAGCGCAGTGTCGGATGGTTTATCTGATCTACATAGGTGCGGCTCTGGCCGAAATCGCGGGTTGCTATGCGTTCTGGATCTGGCTGCGCCTGGATCGTTCTCCCTTATGGCTCATCCCTGGCGTCCTTTCGCTATGCCTGTTCGCCTATCTGCTTACCCTCGTCGAGGCTGAACATGCGGGCCGCACCTATGCGGCGTATGGCGGGATTTATATCCTTTCGGCACTCGCGTGGCTTTGGTGGGCCGAAGGCGTGAGGCCCGATCGATGGGATATTACAGGGGTGGCGATTTGTCTGATCGGTGCATCGATCATTTTGTGGGGGCCTCGTCCGGCATGAAGGGCGCGTGGTGTCTATTCCTGCGCGCCGGTCCCGGGATGGTGAGGAACGAGATGGTCCTCACAATCACCGCCAAGGCACGCTTCGAACGTCGCATGTTCGATCTGAAACCGGCTCGCCAGCATCGTGCGGGCGGTTCGTTTGACCTGTTCGAAACTGTGCAGTGAGGCATCGCCAGGGACGACGTGCGCCTCAAGCGCGCGGCGATGCTCGCCGATATTCCAGATGTGAAGATGATGCAGGCCCTCGATGCCCTCGTGTGACCGCAGCGCCTCAACGATTTCATCGAACTCCACCTCGTCGGGCACCGCGCCCATCAGCAGGCGCACCGTTCGCGGAAGCAGCGTGACGCCCTGCCATATGACATACGCCGCGATGATCAACGTGATGATCAGATCCGCGACATAAAGGTCGTAAAGGATGATCAGGACCCCGGCCACGATCACCCCGACCGATGCGAGCGCATCGGACACATTGTGCAGGAATGCGGCCTTCATATTGATGCTGTCACGTGCACCGCGATAGACAATCAGCGCCGTTATCAAATCGATCACCAGGGCGATGCCGGCGACGGCAATGACCGTCCAGCCTTCCACAGGCTGAGGGTCGGCGAAGCGGTTGATGGCCTCCACGATCAGGTAGAACCCGATGATGAGTAAAGTTGTGAGGTTGATCACTGCTGCGACAACCTCGCCCTGAGCATAACCAAAGGTCATCAATTTATCGGCGGGCCGTCTCCCGATCCTCCGCGCGAACCAGGCCAGAAAAAGGGAAGCGGCATCGCTGAAATTATGCAGAGCGTCGGCAATGAGTGCTAGCGAGCCAGAGGCAATCCCGCCGATGATTTGCGCCAGAGTAAGCAAGACGTTGATCGCCACTGCGACCACCAGCTGACGGTCACTCAGATTCTCCTCACCATGGCTGTGGCCGTGATGGCCGCCGTGCTGATGCCCCGCATGCCTGTGGCTTTCGTGTTCCGAGCCGGGATGTTCGTGATCATCGGTCACAGCTTGAACTGATCCCCCTTCTCATGCTCGGTGTCATCCTCATCGTGGATGTCCATGTGGGCGTCCCGCAGGATATCGATCCCGCCATAAAGCGCTATTCCGGCGACAGCGATACCGACCACAAGATCGGGCCAGTTTGCGCCTGTCACCATCACGATGATGGCGGCTATGATGATGCCGCCGTTGGAGATAAAATCATTGAAGCTGAAGGTCGTCGCCGCGCGAAGATTGACGTCCTTCTCGCTCATTTTATTGAGCAGCCGCAAGCAGATGAGGTTCACGATTGCGGCCACCGCTGCCATTGCCATCATCATGATGCCGCCAGGCTCGGACCCTTCGACAAAGCGCCGGATGGCATCGGCGATGACGCCGCCTGCGAAAATGAGCAGCATAATACCGGAAAAGCGTGCCGCGCCGCGCTTCCAGGTCCGCGAACGGGACAATGCCAGCAGGCTCAGCGCATAGACTACTGCGTCTGATGAGTTGTCGAGCCCGTTGGCAAGCAACGCGTTGGAATCGCCGATCACCCCGGTAATGAAGAAACCGATTGCGATAGCGACGTTGAGCCACAGCACGATCCACAAGGTGCGCCGCTTCTCTTCTGTATCGAGCTCCAGATCACCTTCGCCGCTCATTTTTCATTCACTCCTTTGCTCGCTCCATTTCCTGATCGGACCGGGCGGGGGTAGCCGCCAGCGCGATGCAAGCACGCTACATCGCGCTGGCATCGGGCAGGTTTAGGTAACCTCGCCAAGTTCCCCCTGTTCCTCTTGCGTGGCGTTGCGGCGCAAACGGTCGCGCCACTGCTGACGCCAACTGCGTGTGTCGTTGCGATCGACCAGCACAAGCTTCGCAATTGCCGGAAGGACGAACAGGGTCAGGATGGTCGCGGTGATGAGCCCGCCGATCACCACGGTCGCCAGCGGCCGTTGCACTTCGGCCCCGGTCCCGGTCGCGATCGCCATCGGCACGAAGCCGAGCGATGCCACCAGCGCAGTCATCAGCACCGGACGGATGCGCGCCAGCGCACCGTCCACGATGGCTTCTTCCAGCGCCATGCCCTTGTCGAGACGCTGGCGGATGGCCGTCATCATCACCAGCCCGTTGAGCACCGCCACGCCGGAAAGCGCAATGAAGCCCACCGCCGCCGAGACCGAGAAAGGCAATCCTCGCAAGGCAAGAGCAAAGACACCGCCAGCCAGAGCCATGGGGATGGCGCTGAACACAGCCAGAGCGGGAACCCATCCGCCCAGCGCCATGAACAGCAATAACAGCACAAGAGCGAAGCAGACCGGCACGACGATAGCGAGCCGCGCCTGCGCCGCTTGCAAGTTCTGGTATTGGCCGCCCCATTCGATGAAGGAGGCAGCGGGCATCTCGACCTGCGCCGCAACACCCTCCTGCGCTTCTTCGACGAAGGAGCCCAGATCGCGTTCGCGGACATTAGCCGATACGATTACCAGTCGCCGCCCTTGTTCACGGCGCACTTCGGCCAGGCCATCGACCACCCGGAAATCGGCGAGCGTCCGCAGCGGGACGGTTACGCCGTTTTCAAGAACAATCGGGAGAGCACCAAGCTGGTCGAAGTCGTCCCGGGTGGCAGCATCGAGGCGCACGACGACATCGAACCGTCGGTCACCTTCGAACACCATCCCCGCGGGCCGTCCGCCCAAAGCGATGGCCACCGACTGGGCCACATCCTCTACGGTCAGCCCGTAGCGGGCGATGGTGGGCCGATCGAAAGCGATGTCGAGCGTCGGGAAGCCCGTGACCTGCTGCACCTTCACGTCTGCGGCGCCTTCCACTTCGCGCAGGACACCGGCGACTTCGCCTGCCGCTTCGGTGAGCGCGGTGAGGTCGTCGCCGTAAAGCTTGACCGCCACATCACCACGGACGCCCGCGATCAGTTCGTTGAACCGCAGTTCGATCGGCTGGCTGAACTCGTAGAGGTTACCGACAAGACCCCCGAGAGCCTCCTCCATTTCCGCGATCAAGGCGTCCTTGGACAAGCTGGGGTCGGGCCATTCCTCTCGCGGCTTGAGGATAACATAGGAATCCGAGATGTTGGGCGGCATTGGATCGCTGGCAACCTCAGCCGTGCCTGTTCTTGAGAACACCAGCTCGACCTGCGGAAACTCTTCAATGCGGTCCTCGACCTGTCGCTGCATGGCGAGCGAGCGTTCGAGCGAGGTGGAGGGAATGCGCAGGGATTGCACCGCCAGATCGCGCTCGTCGAGCTGCGGGGTGAACTCGCTGCCGAGGAAGGTGAACACCACAGCCGCAAGCGCAAAGGCTCCGGCACCGGCTCCGATTACCGGCCAGGGCCGGGCAATCGCTTTGTGCAAGGCCGGACCATACCGCTCCTTCGCCCAAACAATGGGCTTCACTTCCTTCTCGGTCAGCTTCTTGTTGAGCAGCACCGCAATCATCGCCGGCACAAAGGTCAGCGACAGCACGAAGGCCGAAGCCAGCGCCAGCATCATCGTGATCGCCATCGGCGAGAACGTCTTGCCCTCGACCCCGGTGAAGGTGAGCAGCGGGGCAAAAACAAGGAAGATAATCGCCTGGCCGTAAACGGTCGGTTTGATCATTTCCTGTGCCGCGAGGCGGGTTTCGGTCAGGCGTTCCCCAAGGGTGAGCAAGCGCCCTTCATGATGCTGCCGTGCAGCCAGGCGTGCGACGCTGTTCTCGACGATGATGACCGCACCATCGACGATCAACCCGAAGTCCAATGCGCCAAGGCTCATCAGATTGCCGGACACACCTAGCCGGTTCATCCCCACCGCTGCGAGCAGCATCGAGAACGGGATGACCAGCGCCGTGATAATCGCCGCCCGGATGTTGCCAAGGAGCAGAAACAGCACGGCGATAACCAGCAAGGCCCCTTCGAGCAGGTTCTTCTCGACGGTCGCAATGGTGGCATCGACCAGTGACGAGCGGTTGTAGACGATCTCGGCCACCACACCTTCGGGTAGCGATGCGCGCACCTCCTCAAGCCGTGCAGCGGCGTTCGCGGCCACGGTCCGGCTGTTCTCGCCTGCGCGCATCAGAACCGTACCGACCACGGCCTCATCGCCATTGAGCGATGCCGCCCCGGTGCGCAGATCGCCGCCGATGGCGACATCGGCCACATCGCCGATGCGGATCGGAACGCCCTCCCGTGTTGCCACCACGGCTTCCTTGATGGCATCGATTCCGTCAAGCCGGGCGTCCACTCTCACCAGCAATGCCTCGCCCGCGCGGTCGACGAAATTGGCCCCGGCGGCCAGGTTGGCGGCCTCCAGAGCTTCAATCAGCGAGTCGAAGGAAAGGCCGTAGCCGGTAAGCCGCGCGGGATCGGGCTGCACCAGATACTGCTTTTCAAAGCCGCCGATGGAATCGACCCCGGCAACACCGTCAATAGACCGCATCAGCGGTGCCACGACCCAGTCCTGCACGGTACGAAGGTAGGCCGCCTTGGCCACTTCGCTGTCGAGCCTATCTCCGCGTTCGGTGATGAAGCTGCCGTCGGACTGCCAGCCCGTCCGGCCACCCGTTGTCGCTCCTTCGCCGCCCGGATGCTCATACTCGATCGTGTACATCAGCACTTCGCCAAGACCGGTGGAGATCGGCCCCATGGTGGGTTCCGCTCCTTCGGGCAGCGATGCACCGATCGGCGCAAGTCGCTCGTTCACCTGGCTGCGGGCGAAGTAGATGTCGGTGCCTTCCTCGAAGATCGCGGTGACCTGGCTGAAGCCATTGCGCGAGATCGAGCGGGTCATTTCCAGCCCCTCGATTCCGGCAAGGCCGGTCTCGATGGGGAACGTCACCTGCGTTTCTACCTGCGAAGGCGACAGCGCGGGCGCGCTGGTGTTGATCTGGACCTGCGTATTGGTGATGTCGGGAACCGCATCGATCGGCAGGCGCACCAGATTGAACGCGCCATAGATCGCCGCAAGCACGGTCAGAACGATGATCGCCCAGCGAAACCGCACGGCGATATCGAGAACGAACCCGATCAGGCCGTGACCGCCATCGTTGCCGTGAGTGGGGGCAGCCTCCTGCGAGGGAGCCGTGGTCTGATCAATGTCCATGTTCGGCTTCCTCCTTTTCGAGTTCAGCTTTCAACAGGAAGGCATTGGTCGCCGCGATGGTCTGGCCGACTTCGATACCGGACAGGATAGTCACCATTCCGCCCGAGCGGCTGCCCGTCTGCACCGTCCGCGCCTGGAATCCGCCCTGGGTGCGAACGAACACGACATCGCGGCCGTCAAGCACCTGTACGGCATCTTCGGGGACTGCGATGCTGGTCTGATCCACCTCGCCGGAGGGCCGGATGCGTGCCTGCAGGAAGGAGCCGGGTTGAAGACCGGAGGCACTGCCGGGCAAGTTAAGAATGGCGGTAGCACTGCGGCTCTCGGGGTCGAGCGAAGGCGTCACCGAGCGCACCCGCGCACCGATTTCACGGCCATCCCCTACTTCCAGTGTCGCTTCATCTCCGGGCCCGATGCGGGCGGCGTCGGGTGATGGCAGGGCCACTTCGATCTGCAATCCCTCCGGATTGACCACCTGGAAGAGTTCTTCACCGGCATCCACAAAGGAGCCGAGCACGATCGGAGCAGCGGTTATGCGACCCGAAAGCGGGCTGGTTACCGCAAGCGATCGCCCATCGCCGCTGACCCCGGCCGCTGCGACAGCTGCCTGCGCGCGGGACAGTTCGGAGCGGGCGACATCGAGATTGGCACGAGCGGCTTCAAGGTCCTGCCGGGCGGTGACATTGGCTTCAAACAAGCGCCGTTCACGATCGTAAGCCGAGGACAACTCGGTTACGCGCGCACGTGCGGCACTCAATTGCGATGCCAGCGCAGCGGCATCGGCGCTTTCGATCCGGGCGACCGTTTCGCCCTGACGGACGTAATCGCCCAACGTCTTGCCAATGCTGCGGACAACACCCGTCGCGCGGGCATCAATGCGCGCACTTGCGGTGGGGCTTGCTGCGACGGTGGCCGGGAAAACCAGTTCCATGCCGGCGCCCGCCTGGACCGTAACGACTGCGATCTTCGCAGCTTCGATTTGCGCGCCGTCGAGCGATACCAGGCCTTCGACCGCTTCACCCTCGGCGCCTTCGGTATGGGCTTCGCCTTCGGCATGAGTGTCACCGTCTGCGTGGGGTTCCTCTCCACTTGAAGGCCAGAGAAAATACAGCAAGGCTGCGACGACAAGCACGATCCCGGCGATAATCGCCAGTGTTCTGCGGTTCATGGAAAGATTCCTCATTGTGCGGCCAGCCTGATAAGTTCGGCGGCGGCCTGCCCCCGGTCTTGCTGCGCGGCGATCAGTGCCTGGCGGATCGCGTCGCGCGCCTCAGCGGCGCTCAGCACCTCGATCAGGGGAAAGCGACCGTTGCTGTAACCGATCTGCACCAGTCGCAGCGCTTCCTCTGCCTGGGGCAGGGACGTGGTGGAAAGGGTTTCAACGCGCGCCTCAGCGGCAAGATAGGACGAGCGTGCGCGCATCACTGCCTGTTCGTAATCGGCCAGTGCCACCGCTTCACGAGCTGTTGCTGCGCGCAGATTGGCCTCGGCAGCGGCGATATTGCCCTGATTCCGATTGCTGAACGGGAGCGGGATCGAAACGCCAACGATGAAGGCATTCGCGTTGCTTTCTTCAAAGCGCCGGACACCAGCCGAGATGGTCGGATCGGGAACGCGCAAGCTCCGCTCCCGCGCGATTTCGGCGGCAGCGGCAGATGTGGTGGCCCGCGCAACCTCTAACTGCAGCGGTGAACTCCCCGCCAATACATCGCCTGGCGGTACAATTGCGGGAAACTCGCTCGGCACCAGGGGCGGTGCTGACTGTTCACTCCACAAGGCGGCAAGGCCGGTCCGGGCTGCCAGACTGGCTGCTTGTGCAGCCTCCAGCTCTGCCTGCGCTTCGGCGAGCGCGGCTTGCGCCCGCAAGGCCCGAAGCGGCGGCTCGCGGCCCACCTCCACCAGCAGGTTCGCGATGCGGGCCAGCTCCTCGTTGCGCGCGACGATATCGCGGGCCAGATCGACACGCGATGCCGCTGCAACGGCGGTGATATACCGCTCGCGCACCAGATAGCCGAGCTCGGCCTGTGAAAGACTGGCTCTCAGGTTCGCCAGATCGGCCTGTGCCTCGGCCGCTTCGATCCGGGCGCCGCGCTTTCCACCGAGTTCGAGCCGCTGACCGACCGAAAGGGTATATTCGGTCGCGCGCAGACCGGAAAACATGCCGCTACCGGCAAAGTTCTCGGCCTCGAACGACACGTCCGGGTTGGGGCGCAAGCGAGCCTGGCCGATCAACGCCTCTGCCGCCGCGCTTTCCGCACGTGGTCCGATAAGACGCGGGTTGCTGTCGGATGACTCAGAACCTTCTGCGACCCCGCTAAGATCGAGCGCTTCATCAAGCGACACGACCGGTGGCTCCTGCGCAGCGGCAGGTTCCATCAAAGTGGCGAAGGCCAGCCCTGCAATCAGGGCGCCCCGCCAGAACATGGCTGACATTTTGGATTACTTCCTCTGCTGACGTTCGAAGACGGCACCGGAAGCATCCCCGGTGCGCGCGGAACGTCAGGCTCGAGGAGGAGGGCTCAGTATCTCGCGTTCAACCGAAGGCAGACGGGCAAAGCGCGCCGCCAGGTGGACGGTCAGAGGCCTGGGGCTCTCAACATCAGCGACCACGTTTTCCACGTTGGACCCATGGTGACAATGCCCGTGCGCGCACACGCCATGCTGCTCGACAGGAGCGTCAGTATTGCCCGGATCATCGCCGCCTTGTGCTTCCGCCTGATGGACAAAGGTCATGATTTCCGCGTCGCTGGAAAACGCGGGTTCGGTCCCGCAGGTTGCGGCGTCTGCCACCGTTGCAAAGACAAGCATCACCAGCGCCAAAAGTATGGCCAGAGGGCGCAGGGCAACAGGGCGGAGAGTGAATGTCACTGTATCGGCGCCGCGTCTAACATTGGCAAAGAAGTCGGGCAAGTTGCGAATAAATCTGCAATATATGAGGTTATAATGTTACGTTGGAGGCGAGCATGACATGTCATGACCTGCCTGCTTCTGAAAACCGGGCGATCTCAGACCGGAGATCATCGGGAATTGGCATCGGAGAAAAAGCACTGATACGCGCCCTTCCGCTATTGCCAATAGGAAGGCGTCCAAGACCGTTGCCGACAGGCGCGAGCATGAGTCGCGCAATCTGCCCCGCGACCTCGCGCCAATCGCGCACGTGCCAGGCGAATTGCAGCATTTCCCAATGAGATCCGATGTGCGCCCAGAACAGAACCTGCGCAACGATATGCGCGCGCTCGAGATGGCCCCAGGCGGCTTCATTGTCGCACCGGCTGCGGGCCGCAGTGTATAGCGCATACTCGGTCGCCAAAAAGCTGAGCCGTGCGGATTTCTCGTCAGCGCTCATGCCATAGCACTCACTATGCAGACGCTCGCGTTGCACCGAGCTCACGGCGCGCCTGAGAGATAATCTGCCAGCCTCCGTGAAGTCCAATGGCAGCCATGATGAATGCGGCGAGCAGATCAGGTAAGCCGCTGCCAGTAAACATGACGGCGACCCCGGCCCCGATAACTACAACGTTATTGATCGCGTCGTTTCGCGAACAAACCCAGACAGACTGCATATTCGCGTCGCCACTGCGGAACCGGAACAGCATCACGGCGACCGACAGATTGACCAGCAATGCAAGAGCACCGACCGCGCTCATGGCTATCGGTTCCGGATCGGAACCTGCGATGAGGCCCCAGATTGCCCAGCCAAGCACACCGAGCGCAAAGCCGAAAATGGTCATGCCTTTGATCAAGGCGGTCCTTGCACGCCAGCCAATCGCCATGCCTGCCACGCCAAGGCTAACGGCATAGTTGGCTGCATCGCCGAAGAAATCGAGCGCGTCAGCCTGCAAGGATCGCGAGCCCGCCACCACACCTGCCACCATCTCGACAAGGAACATTGTGCCGTTGGCAAACAGCGCAATCCACAAGGCCCGCCGCCATTCCGGCCGGTTCAGATTTTCGGTGCTCCCGCAAGCGGCAGCGCAGCAATTATCAGCCATGACCTACTCTTTGGAATTTGCGAGTCGGCCCTCTATATGCACCCTGTAGCTGCTACAGGGTCAAGCGATGAAAATTGGCGAACTTGCAAAAGCCACCGACACGCAGGTCGAGACGATCCGGTACTACGAACGGATTGGTCTTTTAAGCGCGCCGGGCAGGTCGGCGGCAAATTATCGGATTTATGATCCCTCACACCGGTCCCGGCTGAGCTTCATTCGCCACTCCCGCCAGCTTGGCTTCACGATTGACGATATCCGTTCGCTGCTCGATCTCGCCGATCACCCGGAGCGTGATTGCGCTGAAGCGGACAACATCACCACGCGGCATTTGCGCCAGGTCGAAGCCAAGATTTCCCACTTGACCCGGTTGCGGGATGAGTTGGTCAGGGTTTCCGGGCGGTGCCGCGGGGGCCTTTCATCTGATTGTCAGGTGATCGAGACGCTGGCCGATCATGGACATTGCACCGCCAAACACGAATAGATCGGTTCCACATCGATAGTATGATCTGCCCCCTTCTGAGTGGCCCAATTTCTATTTTAGAATTGGCCAGTCAGGAGGAATGGAATGGCGAGGAAACACAAGCCGGAGGAGATTATCGGCAAGCTGCGTGAAGCCGAGATCGTGTTGGCGCAGGGCGGCACGGTGGCGGATGCGTGTCGTCGGATCGGCGTCACCGAGCAGAGCTACTATCGTTGGCGCAAGGAATATGGCGGCCTGAAGATGGACCAGGCTCGGCGTATGAAAGAGCTGGAGAAGGAGAACGCCCGGTTGCGCAGGGCGGTATCGGACCTGACGCTCGACAAGCTGATCCTGCAGGAAGCTGCCAGGGGAAACTTCTGAGCCCCGCGCGCCGACGGCGCTGTATCGATCATATCAGGACCATGATGCCGGTATCCGAGCGGCGGGTGTGCCGCGTGCTCGGGCAACATCGATCGACACAGCGCAAGGTGCCGCGCGGGGCGGATGACGAAGCCGCGCTTACCGAGGACATCATCGCGCTTGCTCGGCAGTATGGTCGTTATGGTTATCGCCGTGTGACGGCCTTGCTGCGCGAAGCGGGCTGGCATGTGAACCGCAAGCGGGTGGAACGCATCTGGCAACGCGAGGGGCTCAAGGTGCCACAAAAGCAGCCGAAGCGTGGCAGGCTCTGGCTCAACGACGGCTCATGTATCCGACTGCGCCCAGAATATCCGGGGCACGTGTGGTCCTACGACTTCGTCGAGGGCCGCACGCACGATGGTCGCAAGTTCCGCATCCTGTCGATCATTGACGAGGCTAGCAGGGAGTGCCTGGCCTTGCCGGTGGCGCGGCGGCTTCGCAGCGAAGATGTGCTGGCGGTGCTGGCAGAGTTGTTCGTCACCCGCGGGCCACCGGCGCACATACGGTCAGATAACGGTCCCGAATTTATCGCCAATGCCGTGCAGCAATGGCTGTCGCAGATCGGTGTGAAGACACTCTACATTACACCCGGCAGCCCATGGGAGAATGGCTACTGCGAGAGCTTTAACGGCTCGATGCGTGACGAACTCTTGAATGGGGAGATCTTCTACACCCTGGCCGAGGCCCAGATCCTGATCGAAGCCTGGCGACGGCATTACAACACCGTCAGGCCACACAGCTCGCTGGGCTACCGACCGCCAGCCCCGGAAACGGCGACTCCGCCATGGCTGCCCTCCGGTTCCGCTTCGCTCCACCTGCGGCCAGCCATGGCGGCGGAGGCAATCTTGCACTAACAATCAACACGGACCACTCGGTGGGGGCCGATCACGATGGCTTGTGTGGTCGTTCCCAGTTTCTGGGCCGCGCACCAAGAGCAAGGCGATTGGCGGATCCTCGCTCGGTGGATCCATGAGCATCTGCCTTACTCGACGCTCTATTTCTTTCCGACCTATTGGGCATTCAATATCGGCTGGCATGAACGTCCCGAAAGGAGCATCAAGAGCTACGCCGAACCTGCCGGTACATTCACTCCCTGACGGAGACGCAAATCAAGTTTCGAGTCCCAAAAAAGCTACGTGATCATCCAAATAGGATGTTCATTAGCGATCCTAAATTAAAGACATCGAAAATGAAGGCCCGCTATTGCGCCCACACCAAAAGGCGGTGTTCAAAACCAGAACCGCAGGCCGACCACATAGTTGGTCACGCTCGGATCTTCGCCCGCAAGGCGGGCATAGTCGGCGCTTTGGCCCACCTTCCATTCCTGTTCAACGCCGACATAGGGAGCGAATTCACGGGCAAATTCGTAGCGCAGCCGGACACCCAGCTCGACCGTGTCGAGACCGGCTCCGATGCCCAATTCGGGAATGTCCTGGGCTGATAGGTTTACCTCGGCGCGCGGTTGAAGGATGAGACGTTGGGTAATGCGCTGGTCCAGCTCGGCTTCGATACGTGCCGTGACGTCGCCTCTAGTCGAGAGGAATCCGGCGGCATCGACCTCGAACAGGTAGGGTGCCAGTCCCTGGACGCCGATCACGGCATGGGTGCGCTCCGGTCCGGTAAGGTCCTGACGCACGCCCGCCTGCAAATCCCACCATGGACCGATCGCATGGCTCCAAAGCCCTTGCAGCTCCGCGCTCTCAAGTTCGCCGCCGAAATTGCCCTCACCTTCACTCTTGAACCAGAACTTGTCGAGGTCGCCGCCGTAATAGCCTTGCACATCCCACAAGTAGCCATCCTGACCGCCCCGCGCCCTGTATTCGGCCCGATCGGCCTGGAACCAGAACACCGGCAGGCCACTGACCTCACGCGCAACCGCCGCGCGTGAAGCGGCCATTTCCTCTTCGCCGACAAAGGCGTCCGCAGCATAGAGCGGTCCCGAAAAGGCTTCGGGTGGCGGCAGACCTTGCGGTATATCTGTGCTGTCCCCCGCTGCACCGTGATCCATCGAGCCGTGACCCATTGCGGCGTGACCCATCGTCTGCCCGCTCGAACTCGCCGCAGTGGCGTCTGGCGACATGACCTGATGGCCTGAATGGTCCATCGCCTGATGCCCTGCGTGCGGATCGTCGGCGCTCTCCTCCTCTACTGGGGCGGTTACCTCGGCGGGATTGGGACTGGAATGGTCGTGGTCCTGCGCCACGGCCACCTGCGGCAGGACAATAAGCGGCAGGGACAACAGCATGGTCTTGCACATTAGCCTTCTCCCCCTTGCAGAGGTCGGACGGTGACCACCTGAAACATGCCGTTGTGCATGTGGTAGATCAGGTGGCAATGGAACGCCCAGTCGCCCGGCTCGTTCGCTGTCAGGTCGAACTGGGCGCTTCCACCCGGCTGGACGACCAAGGTATGCTTCAGCGGCTGGTGACCGTGCGGGGCATCGTTCACCAGCTCGAAGAAGTGACCGTGCAGATGGATCGGGTGCGCCATCATCGTGTCGTTCACGAGCTTCACGCGCACCCGCTCGTTGAAGGCGAAACGGATCGGATCATCGGCGACGGCAGAGAATTTCTGGCCGTCGAACGACCACATGTAACGCTCCATGTTGCCGGTGAGGTGGATTTCCTTGAGGCGGGTCGGCTGCCGCATGTCGCGGTTCATGTTGGCTGCCACCAACTGGCGATAGTTGAGGACGCGGTGGCCGACATTGTCGAGGCCGATGCCGGGGTCACCCATCCGATCCACCGGGTTCATGGAAACCATGTCCACGCCAGGTCCCACCACGACGCTGGGAGGCAGCAGCGAGGTATGGCGCATGTTCATGGCACCCATCGCTTCGCCCCCGGACGTATCACCATGATCCATCGCGCCATGGTCCATGGCTGCGCCGGAAGACCCGTGGCTCATGCCCATGTCGGCCATGGTCAGCAGCGGCGGGTCGCGCAGCGGCGGCACCCCTGCCTGCGCGCCGGGCTGGCTCGCCAGCATGGCAATGCCCATGCCGGACCGATCCATTGCCTCGGCAACGATGGCGAAAGCGGCATCGCCGGTAGGCTCCACGATCACATCGTAGGTTTCGGCGTTGCCGATCTGGAACTCATCGACTTCGACTGGTCGCACATCCTGGCCGTCGGCAGAGATCACCGTCATCGGCAGACCGGGAATGCGGACATTGAAGAAGGTCATGGCCGATCCGTTGATGAAGCGCAGGCGAACACGCTCGCCAGGCTGGAATGCGAATTCGAGCCCGTCTTCGGGACCATGGCCATTGATGAGGTAGGTGTAGAGCGGCGCGGAGACATCCGCGATGTCCGTCGGCATCATCCGCATGCGCGCCCACATGCGCCGCTCCGCCCCCGAAAGCGGGTAGTCGTCGGTCGCGGTCGTCTTCTGATAATTGAACGGCGCTTCGCCGACCTTGAGCTTCCGCATGACTTCGTGCGGGTCAATCGGCGACCAGTCCGACAGCATGACAACGTAGTCACGGTCCACCTGGTGCGGATCGCCACCCGCCGGATCGATGATTATCGGGCCGTAGTGCCCCATCGGTTCCTGCAAGGTGTGGGCATGCCACCAGTAGGTGCCTGCCTGTCGGATGGGAAATTCGTAGCGGAAGCGCTCGCCCGGTTCGACTGCCGCCATGGTTACACCCGGCACTCCGTCCATCAGGAATGGGACGAGTAAACCATGCCAATGGATAGATGTGCCCATCGAGCTTTCATTGAGAAGATCGACCACGAGGTTCTGTCCCTCGCGCAATCGCACCAGCGGACCCGGCACCGAGCCGTTGACGGTCACCGCAGGACCGTGGCGGTTGCCGGTTGCGAACCGGGCATCGGCAACGGTCATGGTCAGGTGTTCGCCGGACAGCACATCGCTGCCTTTGCGAGCCAGCGCCCCTTCGTGACTGCCAGTCGCCCAGGCCGGTATTGAATGGCCAAGACCAATCAGGCTTGCTGCACCTGCACTGGCAGAGAGGAACTTGCGGCGATCGATGCTTATCGGGTTCGTGCTCATGCCAACTGTTACGCAGCCTTTGCACACACCCCTCAAAATCCGTCGAAATTCTCCCGCAAGCGCGCTCGCGCCCGGTAGACGCGGGTCTCGACGGCCTTTTCTGTAACGCCAAGGACCTCCGCCGCTTCGCGCTGGGACATGCCCTCCATGCTCACCAGGACCAATGCTTCACGCAACCTGACTGGGAGGCGTTCCATCGCTTGCTGAACCGTTTCCAAAGCCTGGCGATCTGCTGCGACCTCTTCGGCATCGGGCTCATCGGCGGCAAGGTCGAGATCGAAATCATTGCCAGCGAACCCGAAAAAGCGCGCCGCCTTTCGCCGCCGCAGGACATCGCGACATTTGTTCAGAGTTACCGTGGTCAGGAAGGCTGCCGGGGGACGTTCAGGATCGAGTTTCGTGCGTGCCACCCAAACAGATGCCAAGGCGGACTGCACCGCATCTTCGGCTTCGCTCGCCGATCCCAGCATGCGGCGCGCAAGCGTGAACAATTGCGGGACGAGCGGCGTGACCAGCCGATCAAAAGCCGATCGGCTGCCGGTTTGGACCTGCTTTACCAGATCGCGTTCAACGGGCTGCGTGTCTCTTACCACCGCCGTTCATTCGCCGGTTTCGCCGGTGAGGGACGCCGAAACCTGCCTGTCGAATTGAGCCCGCTGTTCTTCAGTCAGCAAGTCGCGCATGGCAAAGACATGGCGCACGGTCGCCTTCTGCAAGTCGCCCATTGCGGCGTGGACGTTGTCGATCGCCACGGAAACTTTCGGGCCATATTCGTGCTCCTCTTCCATCGCCGCCGCGAGCTCCGCATTCGCCGCTCGCAGGGAAAGCTCCAGCTGTCGGCGTTCGATGGCGAAGTTGGCTTCCAGAAGCTCCAGCGCCGCAGACTGTTCCGCATCAAGAACAAGCTCGTCGTGGACAAAGGCATGTAACCCCTCGCCTTGTTCGCCGTCACGCCATTCACCCGCTACGAACGCGCCGATGCAACCGGCAGCTATAGCCAGCAGAACACCGGCAATGATCTGGAGAATGCCAAACTTCATGGTTCGACGTGAAGAAGTGCAGAGGGGGAGAGGTCGGCCCCGCCAATCAATTGATACTGGGCAGGCTCAGCCGAGGCGGGAGCCTGGACCACGCCAATTCCCGTTCCAAGCCCGATAAATGCCATGCCAGCCATCAAGGCCAGGCGGCGGCGCTGGCCCGCAGCTTGCTCCATCTGCCCGGCTCGCAGCCACACGCCATCCATGAAGTCGCCAGACATTGAGGGCGCCGCGACATTGCCGAGGGACTTGAGCGCCCTGTCCAGATGATCGTCATGGTGCATATGCAATTCTTCCCGTTCTTGCCCTGACATACGCATGCTGGCGCAGCGCCCCTCAATTTTTCTTGAGGGCTGGCGGCTCGTCATTCGTAGGACTGGTTATCTCGCCTGACCAAGGGATGGCAAACATGATTGCAAGATTTCGACGACTGGTCCTGCCTGTATTGGCAATTGGCCTCTCGATTGCCTTGGCACCTCCTATCACTGCCCACGAAGAACACCAGCAGGACATGACTGATGCCGAAATGGTGCAGGTGGAGATGGGGCACGACGCTGACGCCGAACACCATGCCGGAGACGATCACCACGATACCGGCATGCTTGACCATCACGATGGCGAAGTCGCTCCCGCAGTTGCGCCAGCCGAAGCGAGTCTGACGCCCGAGCAGGCGATGGCAGCGGCAGTTGCAGAGAACCGCGCCACATCTGTTATCGATGTGCTTGGGCGGCTGCACCCGGTCGCTGCGCATTTCCCGATCGCATTGTTGCTGGCCGCAGCAATCGCCGAACTCATGTTGCTGGCGCGCCCCTCCACTGGCCTGGAGGTGACCTCACGCTTCCTCGTTGCCGGTGGCGCGGCTGGTGCCGTAGTCGCTGCGCTCTTGGGATGGACTGCGGGAGGCTGGCGACTTTCCGACCGATCAGAAACGCTTGGCCTCCACCGCTGGAACGGGACTGCGATCGCCGCACTGGCGATACTCGCCACATGGCTCGCGTTTCGAAGCGAACGCAGAACCGCGCTTCGGGTGGTCCTGCTCGTTCTTGCGGTCGCTATCGTCGCCCAGGGTTACCTCGGCGGAGAAATGGTGTTCGGCCCCAACCATCTTGGAATCAGGTAAATGACAATGAACTTTAATCTGCGAGCGAGTGCGCTCTCCCATCTGGTCATTCCGCTTGCTTTGCTTGGCGTGGCCGGTTGCAGTGAGACGCCTGAGCAGGAGGAGGCTTCGTCGGCAGAAGTGGAGCCTATGGCGCCTTCGCCGAGCGCCCCTGCGCCAGCCGAAGAGGCAACAGCACAGCCAGTGGTTGCAACCGACGACGCGCCAGCCGCGGATCAGGCAGCGGCAAGCCGGCAGTCAGAGCGTCCTCCCGCTGTCGCTGTTCCCGCGCGGCCTGCCGCAATCGACAGCGCAGCGCCCGAACCGGCTGCAGCAACACCCGATCCCCACGCAGGTCACGACATGACCAACCACGACATGGAAGGGATGCATTCCCAATGACCAACCCGCAATCGCCCTCGAACTTGCGTCGCCCGCTGGCGGCGGCGCTTCTCATGTTGTTGGCAGCGTGCTCCAATGCGGCGCAGGCAGCGAGCTACACCATGTTCCGTGACCCCAATTGCGGGTGCTGCGAAGAGTGGGCCGAACATATCCGCACCGGTATGCAGGCCGAGATCACGGTCGAGAACAGCGCCGACATGACTGCGATCAAGGATCGTGAAGGTGTTCCGGTCGAATTGCGATCCTGCCACACGATGGTGGTCGATGGATATGTGATCGAAGGCCACGTTCCTGCCGCGGATATTGCCCGCCTGCTGCGCGAGCGACCGGATGGCGTCGAGGGGCTGGCCGTCGCTGGCATGCCAATCGGCTCGCCAGGAATGGAAATGGACGACCGGACGCAACCCTACCAGGTCATCGCTTTCGGCAGCGCCGGTCGCAGCGTGTTTGCCAGTTACGAATAGAACCAGAGGAGAATGACAATGAAGCGATTGATTATGGCACTGGCTGCAGGAAGCATGTTTGCTGGACCGCTTGCCGCGCAAGAACAGGAAAAACCTGCCGAAGCCGAACAGCCGCAGATGTGCGAAATGATGCACAACGGCGAGCGGATGCAGGGCATGATGATGCGCGGCGAAGATGGCACGATGACGTGCAAGATGATGGACCACGGACAAATGGAGCATGGCTCGATGGGTCATGGACAAATGGACCATGGTCACATGGGCCACGGACAGACCGCCCAACCCAGCGCGACCGAAGGTCAGACCGATGCTCCCCAGAGCGATCCCGCCCCGCAGGATCATTCGGCCCACGAAGGTCACACCCCCGGCTAAGTCGTCAGGGGACGGACATGGGGCGAGCGCCTGAAAATGAGATCAAGGTGCTCGCTCTCTCCGAAGAGCGGTTGTTCGGGCAAGTCCCTCACGCCGCCAAAGCAGATCAAGGGGGAGAAGAACAATGGCGAAGTCCGCAGTTGGCCAAAGCATCAGGACCTGGGGCTGGACGCTCAGCCTGTTCCTCCTGATCACCTACTTGGCCTGCATCGCCTTCGGCCTGGTTGCGCCTGAACAGATGCACATGCACCGAGCCTGGGCGCCACTCTTGCCGGGATTCGAGTGGTTGACCCTTTCCGGCTTCATCGCCGGAGCCGTGGGAAGTTTCCTCTATGGCTGGTATGCTGCGATCCTGCTGGTGCCGTTGTATAACCATTTCAGTCGCCGCGCCGGTTGAGACCGCGCGGAGTCGAGGAGCTCCCCGATATGGCTCACGATCACGAACACGCCGGGCATTGCAGTCATCACGCTGACAAAGACGCTCCAAACGACGGGCGTTACGACACCGTCCCCGAAGGATTCCAGGGAACGGTATACACCTGCCCGATGCATCCGCAGGTCCGGCAGACGCACCAGGGTTCCTGCCCGATATGCGGCATGGGGCTGGAACTTGAGTCGGCCACAATGGTCGAGGAAGGTCCCAATCCCGAACTCGTTGATTTCACGCACCGCTTCTGGCTTGGCGCAATTTTGACGGTCCCCTTGCTGGTCCTGACCATGGGGCCGCTGGTCGGCCTCTCCGGTATTCGGGACATCTTCGGGGAACGCATCACCTTATGGATCGAACTCGTCCTTGGCACGCCGGTGGTGCTGTGGTGCGGATGGCCCTTCCTGGTCCGAGGCTGGAACTCGTTCCGCACGCGCAATCTCAACATGTTTTCATTGATCGGCATGGGCGTGATCGCGGCCTATGCGTTCAGCGTGGTGGCGGTAATCGCTCCCAATATTTTCCCTGACGGCTTCCGCGATGCGGAAGGCCATGTCGGGGTCTATTTCGAAGCAGCAGCGGTTATCGTGACGCTGGTCCTGTTGGGGCAGGTCATGGAACTGCGCGCCCGTGAAGGGACAGGCAAGGCAATCCGCGCGCTGCTCGACCTTGCGGCGAAGACCGCGCGGGTCATCCGTGCTGATGGCAGCGAGGAGGAGATCCCGCTCGAACACGTCCATGTCGGCGACCGCCTCCGTGTGCGACCCGGCGAGAAAGTGCCGGTCGATGGTGAAGTCGTCGATGGCAGGTCCTCCGTCGATGAAAGCATGATTACGGGCGAACCTGTTCCAGTCGAGAAGGTTGCCGGCGATTCCGTCACCGGAGCCACGATCAACGGCACTGGAAGCCTCGTGATCGAAGCCCAGCGGGTCGGCTCGGACACCATGCTGTCGCAGATCGTCGAGATGGTGGCAGCCGCGCAGCGTTCGCGCGCCCCTATCCAGAAATATGCGGACAAGGTCGCTGGGTGGTTCGTCCCGGCGGTGATCGGGGTGGCCGTGCTCGCGTTCATCGCCTGGGCCATCTGGGGACCAGAACCCACCCTGGCCTATGCCCTGGTCGCCGCGGTTGCCGTGCTGATCATCGCTTGTCCCTGTGCGCTTGGCTTGGCCACTCCCATGTCGATCATGACTGCCACGGGACGCGGCGCGCAGGCTGGCGTTCTGATCAAGAATGCCGAAGCGCTCGAACGGTTCGAGAAGATCGACACGCTGATCGTGGACAAGACCGGCACGCTGACCGAGGGCAAGCCAAAGCTTGTCGCTGTCCTGCCCCAGCCTGGAAAGGATGAAGAAGAAGTATTGCGAGCGGCTGCCTCGCTCGAGCGAGGCTCCGAACATCCCTTGGCAGAAGCGATCGTGAACGGTGCCGAGGAGCGCGGCATCTCCCTGGTCGAGGCACAGGAGTTCGAGGCCGTCACCGGCAAGGGCGTGAAGGGCGAGGTCGATGGACACGCGGTCGCGCTCGGTAACAAGGCGATGATCGAAGACCTTGGGCTGGCCGCCGGTGATCTGGTCGAAAAGGCAAACCAGCGCCGGGACGAAGGCGAAACTGTGATGTTCGTCGCGATCGATGGAGCGATTGCCGGACTCGTCAGCGTGGCTGACCCGGTCAAGGAAACGACGCCGGATGCGCTCAAGGCACTTAACGCGCTTGGCCTGCGCATCATCATGGTGACGGGCGACAACGAACGCACGGCCAAGGCTGTTGCTGCGCGGCTCGGCATCGACGAGATTCGTGCCGACGTCCTGCCCGAAGACAAGGCTCGCATCATTCGTGAATTGCAGGATGGCGGGGCCAGGGTGGCGATGGCAGGCGACGGGGTGAACGATGCCCCCGCACTGGCACAGGCCGATGTCGGCATCGCCATGGGCACTGGCGCGGATGTCGCGATCGAAAGCGCAGGCATCACTCTGGTGAAGGGCAATCTCGACGGGATCGTCCGCGCTCGCCGACTTGCCCAGGCGACCATGGGCAACATCCGGCAAAACCTGTTCTTTGCTCTGATCTACAATGCTGCCGGCGTGCCCGTTGCAGCAGGGGTGCTCTATCCGGTCATGGGAATGCTCATCAGTCCGATGTTCGCCGCGTTTGCGATGAGTGCATCCTCGATCTCGGTGGTCCTCAACTCCCTGCGGTTGCGGACGGCAAGGCTGTGACGGAAGGGCACCAAAACCACACCGAGAGTCAGAATTCACACGGCGGATCGGAAGCGAAGGAAAGCATCACGCTCGGCGGCGCTGTCGCGATGGGCACCGGCGTGATGATCGGCGCGGGTATCTTCGCACTCACCGGACAAATCGCCGAACTCGCAGGCCCATTGTTCCCGCTGTCATTCATTGCCGGTGCCATCGTCACTGCCTTGGCGGCATACAGCTACATCAAGATGTCCAACGCCTGGCCATCTTCAGGCGGCATCGCGATGATCCTGCAAAAGGCATACGGCCCCGGCACCGTCGCCGCTGCGGCTTCGCTTCTCATGGCGCTTTCGATGGTGATCAACGAGAGCCTCGTCGCGCGCACATTTGCCTCCTACGCGCTTCGTCCCTTCGAGATGCAGGATAATGGCCTGCTGCTGTCGGCACTCGCCCTGGCTCTGATCGTGTTCGCCTATCTCGTGAATGCTTCTGGCAATCGCTCGGTGAGCATGGTCTCGATTGTCATGTCCGCGATCAAGATTGGCGGTATCGCGATCTTCGCCGTCGCCGCGCTCTGGGTGAGCGGGCTTTCGGCTGGAGCCTTTGTAGAGCCCACAACTGGCTTCGGATGGGAAGGCATGGTTGCCTCCGTCGCCTTCTCGATTCTTGCCTTCAAAGGCTTCACGACGATCACGAACAGCGGCGGAGAGATTGTTGACCCACACCGCAATGTCGGGCGAACGATCATGATCGCCATCGGCATTTGCGTGGTGACTTACCTCCTCGTTGCAGCTGCGGTGGGTGCGAGCCTTGGGATCGACGAAATCGTGGCGGCGCGCGATTACTCGCTGGCGGCAGCGGCCGAACCCGCGCTTGGCCGCGTCGGGTTCTGGTTCACGATAGTGATCGCCGTTACCGCCACCGCTTCCGGCGTCGTGGCGAGCGTGTTCGCCGTATCACGCATGCTGACGATGCTGACCCAGATGAAGATGATACCGCACAGCCATTTCGGGATGAAGGGCAGCCTGCGTAGCCACCTGCTGGTCTACACAGTGGTGGTCGCCGGGGTCCTTGCGGTCCTGTTCGACCTTTCCCGCATTGCTGCCCTTGGTGTGTTCTTCTACCTGGTGATGGACATGCTCGTGCACTGGGGCGTCCTGCGGAACCTTCGCAAGGAAATCGGTGCGCGGGCCGAGATCCTGCTGGCAGCACTGGCAGCTGACCTGGTCGTCCTTGGAGCCTTCACCTGGACCAAGTTGCAGAGCGACGCGATGATCGTCCTCTATGCCGCCTTGGGGATCGCAATTGTCTTCTTTGGAGAGCATCTGTTCCTGCGCCGCAAAGAAGCGAACGAAGACGAGCTCGCCTAGCGGCGCCATCTTCGGGTCATGGAGGTAAAGGTCATTTCGGGTTCTGGAGAAAATGGCGAGCAGGCCGAAAGCCATCCCGAAGTGTGGCTGGCCGTTCAGGGCTTCCTCGTCGCCTTCCTCTGGGAAATGCTCCAGATGCCGTTCTACGTGATGGATGGCATGACAGCCAGGGCAGTAACGAAGAGCTGTGCGCTCGCGTCTCTTGGCGATGCGGGCATCATGGTTGGTGCGGCATGGATCGCTGATCGCCTAACCGGCGGCGGTCTCTGGCATGAGCGTTTGAGCTCGCTGCCTGCAGCGATTTTCCTGGGCATTGGATTGGCGGTGACGGCTGCAATTGAATGGCTGGCACTGCGGAGCGAATGGGGCTGGAGCTATGCCCAGACGATGCCAATCATATTCGGCATCGGCGTCGTGCCTCTCGCTATGTGGGTGGTCGTGCCGCTTGTGTCACTTGGCTTGGCGAGAAAGATGACTTGATTACTTATGGAGACCCAGATGTCGCATTCGGAGAGGGATAAGCACTGGGAGGCGGTATACCGCGAGAAATCCCCCGATGCCGTGAGTTGGTTTCAAGAGACCCCAGTGCCCACTTTGAATGCGCTGGACCGATTTGGAGCAGACAAACGATCAGCACTGATCGACATCGGGGGTGGTGCATCCACGCTCGTCGATGCCTTGCTTGAGCGCGGTTGGCGCGACCTTACCGTGCTCGACATTGCTGCTTCCGCGCTCGACGCTGCCAAGTCACGTCTGGGGCCATTATCCGACCTTGTGCAATGGGAGGTAGCTGACATCACCAAGTGGCGACCGACGCGAACATTCGATGTTTGGCATGACCGCGCCGTCTTTCATTTCTTGACAGAAGCCAGGCAGCGGAAAGCCTATAGAATGGCGCTTCTAGCCGGGCTCGCGGAACACGGCTTGGTGATAATGGCGACCTTTGCCCCTGAGGGACCAGAGCAATGCAGCGGCCTGCCGGTTCAAAGATACGATGCCGGGACGCTTGCCAAGGAGCTCGGCTCTGAGTTGAAGCCCGTCGCAAACTGGAGAGAGCAACACGTCACACCTTGGGGAAGCAATCAAGCCTTCAACTGGTGCGTATTCCGGAAAAGCTGAGGCATTGCCGGCACACACGGATTCGAGGCCATCGGTCGGACAATCCAACAAATCTTGAGAATGTATTTGTCCTGATCTCCGGCAGGTAAACCCATTGGCAGGGAACAAGCCAAGATGAAGAAGAGTTGGGAGCAAGGAAAGCGAATAGGAGATTGAGCCATATCGGTTGCGCTAATCATCGGCGCCGGACTGTTCATCACGGCTCTGTGGTTGCACATCGGAATGATCCGCTTGGCGAAGCGCAGAGTTGAGGCAAGAGCGCCCGGCACTTTCAACTTGAGCCTTGCGTATCTCATCGTTCTTGCCAGTCATTTGGTTGTCACGGGGCTTTTTGCGGTTGGTTTGGCCGGTGCAGCCGGTCTCGGGCTCGGCGGCTTCGAGAAGGAGCCCGCCATGAGCGCCATGGACCTATACTACTTCTCGCTCATCAACATCACTACGCTCGGGCTCGGAGACATCTATCCGACCGGGCACCTGCGCGCGCTTGCCGGGATCGAGTCCCTCACCGGCTTCCTTCTTATCAGCTGCACGGCGCAGTTCGTTTTCCAGACCATGTCGAAACAGGAGAAATGATCGATGCCTGAGCATAAGCAGCAGCACGGCGGTGAGGGGAATTACTGGCGCTTCATGGCGATGGTAGCGACCTCTACCGCGATCATGTTCGGCCTGATGTACTTGAATACCTACGAGCTCGGTCACGTGTTCTGGAGCGAAACGCGCTTCTGGATGACGTTCGTCATGGGCGGCATGATGATGATCGTAATGCTGCTTTTCATGTGGGGCATGTACAAGGACAAGACCAAGAACTTCATCATCCTGGGCGCCGGTGCCCTGACTTTTGCGGTGGCGCTATGGCTGGTCCGCAGTCAGGCGACTGTAAACGATGAAGAATACATGTCAGCGATGATCCCGCATCACTCGATCGCAATCATGACGAGCGCGCGGGCTGAGATCACCGACCCGCGTGTTCGCAAACTTGCAGACTCCATCATCGAAGCGCAGGTCAAGGAAATCGCCGAGATGAAGATGCTGATCGAAGACATTGAGACCAATGGCGAAATGGGCGATGGCACGCCACTCCCCGCGCGGACGACTGATCTCACACCGGAGCTATTGCAGGAAGCCGAAAAGGCGGTCGAACGTCGTATCAGTCCGGCGGTGCGCGACGAGGTCACGGTGGGCGAATAAAGGCTCCACGCAGATTTATCCCGCAATTCGCGAAAACGCGAATTTGCGGGTTAAAAAGCCGATGGGATGGCTGTGCGGAGTTGGTTCGCTGACTGCTTTTGCGGACTTGTGTTGGCGATGCCAAGACGGGAAAAGTGTTGGTGCCGAGTCCTGAAAAAGGCATCGAACCAATGCATTAGGCGGTTTTTGCGGGCCTTTTGAGGGCTTTTTGCCACACACCAAATTCGTAACTATCAGATAAGAAATAGAAAATTAGCTCGAATGTGATGCCTCTTCTGGGCACCATCGCTTCTCAAAGCGTTGAAATCTCTCGGGGATCGTCGGAAAGACGGTCCCCGGAGAGCGTTTGCTACGAGAAGTTGCTACGG
>PHEM01000291.1 GCA_002842935.1 Alphaproteobacteria bacterium HGW-Alphaproteobacteria-13
TGCTGACCCGCCGCGATCGCGGTGCCGCGCCCTTCGGTATCGTCGGCGCCCAGCACGCGCAGCCGGTCGATGCCCGCCGCCGATTGCAGCGCGCCGAGCGGGTTCAGCCCGCCGCCGCCGCCACGCAGCGCGTTGAGCGACGATGCCAGCTGCACGGCCTGAAGCGGTGACAATTCGGTGATCGAATCGCCGAACAGGATGCGCGAGACGATCTCGTCCTGCGGCAGTCCCGGAACGCTGGAGAAGCTGATCTGCGGATTCTGCGCGCGACCGGAGACATTGACGTTCACCGTCACCGTCTCGATCGTTTCCGATGCGACCAGCCGGATCGCGGGGTCATAGGCGTCGCCGGTCGGGAAAGTGATGCGCCCTTCCTCCAGCTCGAACGAGCGGCCCGCGAAGCCCAGCGTGCCGCGCACCAGTTCGACCTCGCCCGTGACGCGCGGCGCCTCGGTCGTGCCGCCCAGCCGGATGTCGGCCTGCCATTCAGATTCGAGTCCCATGCCCGACACATAAAGCTCGTCACTCGCGCGCAGGCGGATGTCGAGCCGGATCAGGTCGAACAGGCTGGTGCCGACAGAGGCCAGCCCGTCGCCGCTAACGCGCGGGCGGCCCGCGGGCGGCTTGCGCCGTACGCCCGACAGCGCCGGGACGCTCGCTGCCGCCTCGCGCACATAGCGATAGCGCGTCTCGGGCAGGCGAAGCTCGCCCGACAGCAGCGCCGTCTGGCCCGCGACCTTTTCCAGCGTCAGATTGCCGGTCGCGCGTGCGGCGATATTGTCGCTGCGCGCCAGCCGCGCATTGTCGAGCGTCGCGGCGATGTTCATGGGATAGCCGCCTGCCTGCGACAGGCTGACGAAACCCTTGGCCTCGATGCGCCCGTCGCCCGCCGTCGCGGTCAGCCGGTCGATTTCCAGCCGGTCGCCGGTGAAGCGCCCGTCGACGACCATTGCGGTCAGCCGCGTGCCATAGGCCTGATTTTCATAGACCATGTCCTTGCCGCGCACGACGCCCTGCAAGCAGGGGTCGAGAAGGCGGCAACTGAAATCCGCCGCGACCGCGATCGGGCCGGACACATGCTGATCCGCCGGTCCGAAAAAGCTGTAGAGCGTGTCGGCGGGACCGTTGTAGCGGATGCCGCCGCCCAGCGGCGCGGCCTGAAGGCGCGTCGTCCAATCGCCCGCGCCGGGACCGAGCGGGCGCAGCGAGGCCTGAAGGCGCCCGATCACGCTGCCGCGCTGCCGCATCACGGCGCTGACTTCGCCGCCGTCGCTGAGCAGCTTGCCCGCGAAATTGACGTCGACAGGCTGGCTGACCGACGCCGCCGTGGTGCGCGTGAAATTCTCGATGGTCAGCCGCGCGTCGGCGCGCGGAAAAGCGTCGCTGTTCGCCTGCTCGAAATCGAGGCTGCCGCTCGCCCGCCCGCCAAGCCCCATGTCGGGATAGACGGCATTGAGCAGCGCCATGTTGACGCGGTCGAGGCGGCTCTGGAGCTTGATGCCCTCGCCAAAGCGCCCCGCGAGGCGCGCGCTGCTGCCGCGCCCCAGGTCGATGGTCGTCGGCAGCAGTTCATAATCGTCGGCGCCGGGAACGATCCGCGCCGGGCTGGCGGTGCGGAAATTGATGCCGGTCGCGCGGCCCTGCGCCGCGACACGCCACAGCTGCGGCTGCATCTCGGCATTGATCGCGACGCGGAAGGGGATGCCGCTCGTCCCCTCGACCAGCGCCTGCGCCTTGCCGCTGCCGCCGCGATAGTCGATCTTCGCGCGACCGACCGCGATGTCATATTCGCGGATGCGCGTGTCGGCGATCTGGACATCGGCGACGATGTGCGGCTGGTCATAGAGGATGATGTCGGCATCGACGACCGCCGACCCGACCGCGAGCCGCGCCGGGCCGGGAAGCACGACATCGTTTGCGCGGACGTTGATCGCCGCCGCCTGATGCTGACCCGCCGCGCTCAGCCGGATCAGCCCGCCCAGCCCTTGCCCGGCCGCGTCGAGCTGTCCGACGAAGGGGCCCTCCCGGCTCTGCACCAGCCGCCCCGTCATGCCGATGCCCGACAGGTCGGCGCGCTGGACATCGATGGTCAGCGGTCCCGTCGCCGTCAGCAGCACGACGTCGGCGGACAGCGGGCCATAATCGGTGTCGCCCGTGGCCGCGAGGCGATAGCCGTTCGGCGCGCCGTTCACGCGCGCGACCAGATTGGCGAGACCGATCCCCAGCCCCGGCCGCGCGGCGGTCAGCGTCGCGCGCGGATCGCTGATCGTCCCCGCGACCTCCACGCCCAGCGGGCCATATTGGCGCGAATCGGCGCGTGCGGTCAGGGTCAGGCGGCCATCGGGGGCGTAGCTGCCCTGCCCGCCGACGACGCGCATCAGCGGCGACGTCAGCCGCAAATTGGCGAAGCGGATCACGCCGTCGGTGCCATAGCGGACATCGCTCGACGCCGTTGCATTGCCGCCCAGCAGGTCGCGCACGCCCGAGTTGAAGAGCCGCGTCGAGCGCGCCCGGACGCGGCCCGCCAGCTCGAAGCCGCCGCCGGGCACGGTCTTCAGATCGGCGTCGGTGTCGATGTCAAAGATGCCGACGCTTTCGATGCGATAATCGTTGATCCGCCCGTCGAGCGCGCCGGTATAGAAACCGCGATTCATGTCGGCGACGATGATCGCCTTGGCATCGATGCGCGGCGAACGCAGGCGCAAATTGTCCGACAGGATGCGTCCATTGCTATAGGCGAGATCGCCGTCGAGCCGCACGGCAGTGAGCGTGCCCCCCGCCACCGTGTCGAGTCCGCGGATGCGCGCCGCGCGGCCCGCCACGGGGATCGCGATCTGATCGGCATCGACGCGCGCCTTGCCCGACAGGCTGAGCGCCTCGACCACGATGTCGTTGACGGCGAGCGCCCGGGCATCGGCCTGATATTCGACGGTCGGCAACGCGAACGCGCCGTCGAGCCGCGCCGTCGCGCGGATACCGTCGCCGCGCAGCGCGGGCGCGAGCGCTGCGGGGCGCAGCAGGACGAAAGCCAGCCGCAGATCGTCGTAGCGATTGCCGCCCAGGTCCAGCCCGCCGCTGATGCCCAGGCGCATCGCCTCGGACGACAGCCGCCCGTCGATGGCGGCCTTGCGCTCGGCAAGCCGCGCCGTGACGTCGATATCGGTCTGCGGCGCGAACAGCGCGGCGGCCGATTCGGCCAGCAGGCGCGCGGGCTGCGCCATGCCCTTCGCGGTGAAGCTGCCGTCGCGCGCCGTCAGCGCGATGTTCGCGAGCGGCGCCGTGCCGAGACTCGCGGTCAGCGCGCCGTTCCACGCCTTCCAGTCGCCGCGCCCGTCAAGTTTCGCGGTCAGCGGCTCCTCGAACCCACCCATCGCCGCGATCACGCCGCCCTTCGGCGCGGAGACGTCGAGCGTCATCGCCAGCCGGTTCGCTTCCGGCACCGCGTCGAGCAGCAGCTTCAGCCGGTCGCCCCCAAGGTTCCTGGCGCCGTTCGCACCGATCGTCTCCGCCTCGGCGCTGACTTGGGCGCGGCGGTCGGCGATGGCGATCCGGCCCGCGATCCGCGCCTCCTGCCGCTCGCCCGCGACGGCGGGGGCGAAGACGAAACGATCGACGCGCACCGTCCCGACGTCGATATCGATATCGGGCAGCAGCGGCTCGTCCGTGTCGGGGACGGGCTTGAACTCCGGCAATCGCTGCAAGGTCATGGTCCTTGCCGTCGCCGAGCGGACGTCGACATGGTTCCACAGATAGGCGAAGGGACGCCAGTCGACGCGGACCTCGGGCGCGGCCAGGAACACGCCCTGCGGGTCCGACAGCGTGAAGTCGCGCACCACCATCGCGCCATAGATCGACCCGTCGAGACGGCCGATGCCGATCTTCATCCCGTTCTCGAACGCATATTTCTCGATCTGGGTGATGATGAAGCGGCGGCCCGCGTCGCTGTTCAGACCGATCAGCAACAGGGCGACGAGCGCCGCCAGCCCCAGCACCGCGCCGCCGACCCAGCGCAGCACGGTGCGCGGCGCGCGCCTGCCCCGCTTGTCCCGCTGGCCCGGTGCGGCGGGTTCGCCCTCGGCGGCGGCAGGCGTCTCGTCCGTCATCAGAAAGCCTGCCCGATCGAGACATAGACGCTGACGCGCGCCTCGCCGGGCTTGCGATCAATCGGCGTCGCGACGTCGATGCGCATCGGCCCGAAATTGGTGTAATAGCGCGCGCCGATGCCGACGCCGAAACGCATGTCCTGGAAGGTCGGCGTCGATCCGCGATAGACCTGCCCCCCATCGACGAATCCGACGATGCCGAAATTGCCGAAGCGATAGCGCGCCTCGACGGCTGCCTCGTTGATGCTGCGCCCGCCGATCGGGTCGTAATTGGGGTCCTTCGGCCCAAGCTGCTG
>PHEM01000292.1 GCA_002842935.1 Alphaproteobacteria bacterium HGW-Alphaproteobacteria-13
GCCTTGGCGGTGCAATTTGAATGCAAATCGCGACAGCGCGAGGCGGCTGGACTGGACATGGCCGATATGCTCGGAGATATTCCCGTTCATCGGGTACATCGATCCGAGGCAGCCGGCGCACCAGAAGAGCGGATCGAGCGGGAGCTTCAGGGTAGCTGCCCCGCAATCTGCAGCACAAGCGGTCTGCGCGATAGGATTGGCGAACAATGCAACTTCGGGATTGATGAGCGCCGTGAGCGCGTCATCCTGCCACAGCGGATCGATCTCGGTCACATACGCGATATCGAACGAGGCCTGCTCGAGGCAAGCGACGTCGGTCAATAATTCCATCCAGTATAGCAGCGGGTAGACGTACCAATGGACGTGCCATTTTGCGCCGCGATCGTGCCCATCCACACTGTCGGCCGCACGACCATGACCGATGTTGAAGCCCGGTGAGATCTTCTTGCCGCCGAGGCTCGCGAAACACCAAGGCTTCATCGTAACATCGGCAAGCCGAACCGGTTCCCAGAACCCCATTGCGACGCCGATCCGCGGCAACGGAGACCCGCAGGCGCAAATTGGAAGGTCAGGATTTTCGGTGTCGGGACGATTAGACGGCATGATCTTCAGCCCGCCGACCGAGAGCGGGAACAAGCACGACCAGCAGACGTCGGTTACCGGATTGACGAACTTGCCCGTACATTTTCCGGGCGTGCCCTCAATTCCGGACTTTATCTGAGCACTGGCCGTGGGTGCAGATGCGGACATCGCCATCACCGAAGCAAGCAGCATCGTCGCCGGAAGCCATCGACGCGCAATCGCGGCACCGAAGATTTTTGCCAAGAAACTCATTTTCGGCCTACCCCGAGCGGGACTTCAGAGACGCGCATGACCTTGCCGTCAGGCTCCACGATCGCCGGCACGGCGCGAATACCGAAGCGACCGACCAAGAAGCCACCCTGGTCGAAATAGAAACGGCGCTGATGCTGCGTCATCGCATCGAGCGGTGCGCCCTTCACCATGATCAGCTTAGCGGACTGGTCGTCGAAGCGGCGCAGCGCCCAATTGAGCTGGTCCCTGTCATCGCCGTCGATGAACACAAGCTTCTGGCGAATCGTAACGAAATCCATTGGATTGACGCGCTGGCCTGCCCGCGCGATCGCGTTGCCCTTATTGTCGAAGATGTCCTTCTCCACGACCATCGCCGGATCGAAGATCCAGCTACGTGCGCGCACCGCCAGTGCGATGCCCGCTACCGGTCGAGGACGCCGGACACCCGCTTCGGTGCGCCGAGTGAGCTCGGCATTCATGCGCTCAATTCCCCCGCTGGCTTCGAGGGTCTGCAACTTCTGTTCGATCGTGCGGAGAAGATCCGGCTCCGTGATGCGAAAGACCGCGCCTTGCTGGCCATAGTCCTTTGCCGCGGCCAGAGGAGCGAAGGCGCTGCACGCGACCGCTCCAAGAAGAAGCAGGCGCCGCCTCACAGGAGTGACCATTTCGAGACGCCGAGAATTTGACGCCGGCAGACGAACCCGATCGCGGCATACCGGCTATCGAAGCCATCGGGATGCGGGCTGCCCATGTAATAGCAGCCGTCGGGAATAACGCCGGTCGGCCCGGCTTCCAGCTTCTCCCCTCTCGACGACAGAGGCTTGAGCTTCCCGACTACGCGTTCCGACGGCGCATCGCCGTGCGGGCCAGCTTCCCAGCTCAGGATAACGTCCGACCCGCGATGAGAGATTTTGTCACCCGGCATTCCATAAGCGATCTTGCCGAACGCTGGTGGCTCGGCCCCGAAATGTGCACGGACGAGCGAATTGGACGGCGGCATGAAGAACGCAATTTCGCCGCGCTCGACGCTCTTGCCCCGCTCGAAGAAATAGGCCCAATTGGGCAATGATGGCGTCCGGTTGATGAGGAAGCCGTGGGTTTGCGCAAAATTGTCGAGAGACAACCACGCCCCGGTCCCGGCTACGGCGCAGATCGCAATCAGCGAATTCCGCAAGAACGGAGAGCGCACCCATGCCATATCTTCACTGGCCTCCGCCGGGAAGCAAACCTTCACCACCGCCGAAGAGCGGTGCCGGCGCTGGGGCCTGAACCGGCTGCGTTGCCGGCGGCAAAGCGGGGGCAAGACCCGGCATCGCCGGTGCGCCCATCGTGCCGCTGACGCGGGGAGGAGGATTGCGCTTGATGAATTCGCCGACGGCCGACCGGACCTCAGGGGTGATGTCCGGAACCGACGCTGCCACGACCGCTTCGCTGACGACGATCGTCTCTCCGGCGGCGGCGCGATCCTGCAGCGTCTTCTGCATTGCCGACATGAAATGACGTGTGTCGGCGTCCACTTGTTCGGCGCTCACGCCTGACCGGGCTTCCGCCATGATGAAGTCGTTGGCCATGCCCGCCAGGCTGATCGAAACGATGCGTCGATCTTTCAGGATCAGCAGCTCGCGCGTTGTCCAACTGCCCCAGACAAGAGCAGCGATCAAAGCGGTCCCCGTTGCAAGTTGACCCCAGCTGAAACCGGCGAAGCCGCCCCGCCGCGCCGCCGGCACAGTAGCATCGGTTGCCGGAACGAGCGGCTCATCGCCGACCTTCAAAACCAATTGTTCAGTCATTGGAAATTTCCCCCTGATTGGGTGTCTTATCGGCCATCAGCGCGCCGCGCCGGGTGATGCAGAAAAACAGGACACAGCCGCCGAAGAGGTACAAAAGGACCTCAGCGAATTCGGAACGACGCAGATTGTCGGCTGCCACATAATGGTTCGAGAGATTGGCCGCCTCGACGAAGAACTGGTCGACGCTGGCATTCGCCATAAGCACAAACAGACCGACGATGAGGCCTGCAGCAGCAAGGCAATTGATCGCCAGCCAGCACGTCACCGAGACCAGCGAATAGGCGAAATCCTGGAGCAGCTTGCGGGGCTGAATTTCCACAGCGCGCGCACGGTGCGACAGCGGTGCGGCCGAGACGGTCATTCCGCTGCCTCCGCATACCCGTCACCGCGGCCGCCGCGGGCATTCTCTCGACCGGGGAATGATACCTCCTCGATCGCCTCCGCCATGGTAAGGCCGGCTGCCACCTTGCGGTCAATCGACGCAAAGACCTGTGGGCTCGACGAATAAAGCGTCGACGAATACGGATCGAGAACGAGCCGACCGAGCGCGAGCATCTCCGGCCCTTTGATCATCACGTCAGAATATTCGGTGCCGTTGCGTTTCAGCGAACGCAGCAGGCTTTCGGTATAGTGATCCATCTCGAAGCGCTGATGCTTGGCGAGATCGTTGATAGTCTCCTCCTTCTGCTGGAGGACGATCGACCAGTCCGAGTTCTCGAGGGCAGCGAGCGAGCCTTCCGACTTGTAGAAGTCATTGAGAGACTGGGTGGCGGTGATCAGCGAGCCGCCATACTTGCGGCAGGTGCGGGCATAGGTCTCGATCGCCTGCCCCATCTGCCCGCCGCCGAGCAGCTGCCAGGCTTCATCGATCATGGTGAGCTTGGGCACAGAACGGTCGAGATCGCGCATGACGCGCAGCGTCAGGAACATGAGCGCAGTCAGCGCGACCGAGCGAAGTTCCGGCTTCGATGAGAGATCCGAGAGCTCGAATACGGTGAGCCCGGCGGACAGATCGATCGAGCACTCGCCTTCAAAGAACCGGCCATAGGTGCCGCCGGTAAGGAACGGCGACATGGCGTCGGCGAGGTCCCCGGCATAGGGCGAAGGCAATGCGCGGAGCGCAGCCGCGACATCGTCGATCGTCCCGGCGCGCTGCTTCTCGCGCCAGACCTTGCTCACCGCGGAATCGATGAGGCCGCGCTCGGTGTCGGACAGCCGGTCCTGCTGGCGCGCCATCTGACCGACGATCGATTTCAGCATCGCGAGGCACTCGACCTCGTAGTCTTCGCCATCCTCGTCGCTGGACAGCGCTTCGCCGTCGATCATATCGAAGGGATTGAGCGAGAAGCCCGAAGACAGTTTGAATTCAACGAAGGCGCCGCCAAAGGCCTTGGCCATGTGCTCGAACGAGCGTCCGTCATCGATCACGATGACCTTGGCCCCGGCCCCAGACATCGCGGCGCAGACGTCCTGCAGGAAGACCGACTTGCCCGAGCCCGACTTGCCGAAGACCGCAACGTTATGGTTGCCGGCGGCATTCTGGAACGGCGACCAGAAAAACGGTTGCCCGCGCCTGCCGATGAGCAGGACATGCGGGATGTGACCGCCGGTATGCTCTCCCTGGAGTGGGGCGATCGATGCCGCGGTCGTTGTAAGCATGGTCTTGAAGCGCTTCATGCGCTTGAGGTCGGCCGAGAGACCATTGGGCAGTGACAGCGGCATCGCTGCGAGTAGCCCCATCACCTGAAGGTAGCGCTCGTCGATGAGATCCCATCCGCAGGCC
>PHEM01000006.1 GCA_002842935.1 Alphaproteobacteria bacterium HGW-Alphaproteobacteria-13
AGACGCAGCAAAGTACAAGCTGGATCTGCACGAAAAGCGCCTGGACGCCCAGGAAAAGGCCGCTGAAGACGCTGCCGAAGAGCTTGAGAAGCTCGCCGAAAAAGAGCAGGACGCCTATCTGGACATGTGGAAGTCCATCGACGAGACCGCCAAGGACGTTTTCACCGATGTGGCCAATGAAGGCGAAGACGCTTTCGAGCGAATCGGTAAGACCCTGAAGGCCGCTGTGCTCGACATGCTGTACCAGATGACGGTGCGCAAGTGGATCTTCCAGATCGCTGGCGTGGACGTGGGCGGCATGGGCGGGCTGGGTTTCTATAGCTTCGACCTCAGCGATCCGGCGAACCCCCGGACGCTCGGCCACCTCAGCGTGCCGCCGAGCTATGCCGGGACCGAGTTCGACAATGTCGATGTCAGCCAATATGACCGCACGGGCTTTGTCTTTTCCAACGGCTATCCGATGAACGAAGGCTGTTACGAGCCGTTCAAGAACATCTATTCGATCGACGTGCGCGATCCCGCGAAGCCAAAGGTCGCGGCGACCTTTCCGCGCCCGGCGCCGCCAGAGGGCGCGGGTTTCACCGATTTCTGCCAGCGGCGCGGCAGTTTCGGGCCGAAGCGGTCGGGCGGGCTGGGCCAGCCCGAGGGCGGGCGGCAGGGGCTTGCCATCTATGCCTTCTATAATGCGGGCATCCAGATCTTCGACGTCAAGGACCCGGCGAAACCGTCGATCGCGGGCTATTTCGTTCCGCGTTTCCCGACCAAGGACGAACTGCCCGAATATACGTTCGGCAATTCGACCTTCGCGGTGTTCACGGAATATGACCGCAACATCATCTGGGCCTTTTCGGTGAACGGCGTCTATGCGCTGTCCAGCCCGCTGCTGGGCCAGCCGCGCTTGAAGGCGCCGAAGAAGATTTGGCCGGACCGGCGTTAGGAATCGGCCCGGCAGTGCTGGTCGCGGCGAACGGCAGGCTCTATGACTTCCGCTGTCGCCCGCGCCCTGTCCGCCGGCCCGAACAGCATAGGATCAGACGATGAGCGAAATCTTCCACGTGGCCGCGCCGAGCGCTACGATCGCGGGCAGCGCCGCGCGCTTTCCTATTCGCCGCATTTTCTGCGTCGGCAAGAATTACGCCGACCATGCGCGCGAGATGGGCGGCGATCCGGAACGCGAGCCGCCCTTTTTCTTCTCCAAGCCCGCCGACGCCGTGGTGCCGGGCGGCGCGGAGATCGCGATGCCGCCGCGCACCGCGAACCTGCATCACGAGATCGAGCTGGTCGTCGCGCTGGGCGGGGGCGGCGCGAATGTTTCGGCCGACGGTGCGATGGACCTGGTCTTCGGCTATGCCGTGGGCAACGATCTGACGCGGCGCGACCTTCAGGCCGACGCCAAGGCGGGCGGGCGGCCCTGGGACATGGCCAAGGGCTTCGACCACAGCGCCATACTGTCGCCGATCCGCCCCGCCGCCGAGGTCGGGCATCCCGCGAGCGCCCGCATCTGGCTGACGGTCAACGGCGAAGCGCGGCAGGACGGCGACATCGCCGACATGATCTGGCCCGTCGCCGACATCATCGCCGAACTGTCGAGCTATGTGGAACTGAAGGCGGGCGACCTGATCTATACGGGAACCCCCGCCGGCGTCGGCCGCATCGCGGCGGGCGACCTGGTCGAAGGCGGCATCGACGGCATCGGTACGATCGCCAACCGCTTCGCCTGACAATTATAACGATTTGGGAATATCATCGCGGTCATTCGGTATTATTTGTATATGATGGATGCGCCTACTCCCATCGCGGCTTTAACGCTCGCATGAAGGATCGCGCATGAAATCGACCAATGTTGCCCGCAATGTCGTTGGCGCGCTCCGCGACATGGGAGTGCGCCATGTCTTCGGCGTGCCGAGCGGCGGCTGGGTCGATTATATGGAGGCGATCCGCACCACCGACGGCATCGATTTCGTGCTGGCCAGCCACGAAGGCGGCGCGGGCTTCATGGCCGATGTGTGCGGGCGGCTGACGGGCGTGCCGGGGGTCTGCTTCGGCACCTTCGGGCCGGGGGCGACCAATCTGGCGACGGGGGTCGGCGGCGCGACGCTCGACCGGTCGCCGATGATCGCGCTGACCGACGAAATGCCCGCGCCGCTGCGCAGCCGCACCGTGCAGATGGGGATCGACCATCAGGCGCTGTTCGCGCCGCTGACCAAGGCGACGATGCGGATCGAGGCGGACAGCGCCGTCGATACGCTGGCGGCGGGGGCGCGGATCGCGCTGTCGGGCCGTCCCGGCGCCGTCCATGTCGGCCTGCCGCAAGGCGCCCGATGCCGATGCGATCGCGGCGCTGACGGCGGCTTTCACCGCCGCGCAAAAGCCCGTGCTGGCGATCGGTCTCGGTGCCGTCCATGCGCGCGTGCAGGACCGCGTCCTTGCGCTCGCGGAGCGTTTCGGCCTGCCCGTGCTGTTGACGCCGATGGCGAAGGGCATGGTGGCGGAGGATCACGCCAACTATGCGGGGGTGCTGTTCCACGCGCTGTCCGACATGGTGGGGCTGACGCATGCCGAGGCCGATCTGGTCGTCGCGGTCGGCTATGATCCGATCGAGTTCAATTATGAAAGCTGGATGAAGGACGGGCTGGCGCTCGCCAGCATCGACGTCGCCCCCGCCGACATCGACCGCGCCGCGCATCCCGTCGCCGCCGAGGTCGTCGGCGCCATCGCCCCCGCGCTCGACGCGCTGCTGGCGCTGCCTGCTGCGTCCAAGGGCTGGGACCTTGCGGCGCTGGCCGCGCGCAAGGCGGCGATGTTCGCGAAGCTCGCGGGGCGCGAGGGGCGCTTCGGCCCTTGCGCCGCGCTCGACGTGCTGCGCGATGTGTTGCCCGACGATGGCATCATGACCTGCGACGTCGGCGCGCATACGCATCTGATCGGCCAGCATTGGCGCACGCCCCGGCCCGGAACGCAGATCATGACCAACGGCTGGTCGGCGATGGGCTTCGGCCTGCCTGCCGCCATCGCCGCGAAGCTGTGCCGCCCCGACACGCCCGTCTGCTGCGTCGTCGGCGACGGCGGCTTCCTGATGACCGCGGGCGAACTGGCGACGGCGGCGCGGCAGAAGCTGCCGATCGTCATCATCGTCTTCACCGACAATGATCTCGCGCTGATCCGCATCAAGCAGGAGAAGAAGGCGAACCCCATCTATGGCACGCCCGTGCGCGCCGAGGGGACGATCGGCGGCCCGTCGCTGTTCGGCGTGCCGGTGACGGTGGCGCGGGACCCGGCCGAATTCCGCGCCGCGCTGGAGGCGGGTTTCGCCGCCGATGGTCCCGTGATCGTCGAGGCGCTGCTCGACAGCCGCGAATATGACGGGCTGGTGCTGCGTCAGGACAAGCCATGATGCATGTCGCGTTGGGCGCGGAACGCTCGCTGCTGATCGGCGGCCGCTGGGAGACGGCGGACGAGACGATGCCGGTCGTCAATCCCTGGTCGGGCGAGGCGCTGGGCGCGGTTGCCTGTGCGGACGCCACCCATGTCGAGCGCGCCGTCGCCGCCGCGACGCGCGGCGCGGAGGCGATGCGCGACTTGCCCACGGGCGAACGCGCGCGCATCCTCCACGCCGCCGCCTCGGCGCTGGAAGGGCAGGCGGAACGCTTTGCCGCCGCCATCACGGCCGAGACGGGCAAGCCGATCCGCGCCGCCGCGCGCGAAGTGGCGCGCGCCGTCAACACGCTGCGTCTGTCCGCCGAGGAAGCGGTGCGGCTGGCGGGCGAGACGATCGCCTTTGACAGCTTTCCGGGCGGCGAGGCGCGGTCGGGCCATTATGTCTATGAACCCGTGGGCGTGGTCGCGGCGATCACGCCGTTCAACGACCCGCTGAACCTGGTCTGTCATAAGCTTGGCCCGGCCTTTGCGGCGGGCAATGCGGTGGTGCTCAAGCCCGCCGAGCAGGCGCCGCTCGTCGCCGTCATGCTGGCGCGGCTGCTGCTGGCGGCGGGGCTGCCCGAAGGGGCGCTGAACCTGCTGACGGGGCGCGGGCGCGATTTCGGCGATGCGTTGACCAGCCACCCCGACGTCGCGATGGTCAGCTTCACCGGCGGCGCCAGCGTCGGGCAGGCGATCTGCCACGCGGCGGGAATCAAGCGCGTGGCGATGGAGCTTGGCGGCAACGGTCCCGTGATCGTGATGGACGACGCTGACGTCGAAAAGGCCGCCGCCGCCTGCGCCGCGGGCGCGTTCGGCGCGGCGGGGCAGAATTGCATCGGCGTCCAGCGCCTCTATGTCCACGACGGGATTTACGACGCCTTCCGCGATGCGCTCGTCGCCGCGACGGAGCGGCTGCACGTCGGCGACCCGATGTGCCCGGCGACCGACATCGGCCCGATGACCGGCGCCGCCGACGCCGCGCGCATCGCCGAGTGGATCGACGAAGCCGTGGCGCGCGGCGCGGCGCTGCTCACGGGCGGGACGCGCACTGGGGCGCTTGTCAGGCCGACGCTGCTGGCGGATGTGCCGGAGGATGCGCGCGTCGCCTGCCGCGAAGCCTTTGGCCCGGTCGCCAGCCTGTTCCGCTTCGCCGATCTCGACGCGGCCATCGACGCGGCGAACCGCGCCGACTATGCGATTCACGCCGCCATCTTCACGGAATCGCTCAAATGCGCGCGCCACGCGGCGCGGCGGCTGCGCGCCGCCGGCGTGATGATCAACGATTCGACCGACTACCGGCTCGACGCCATGCCGTTCGGCGGCGCCGGGCGGGGCAATATGGGCCGCGAAGGCGTGCGCTTTGCCGCGCGCGAAATGTCGCAGACGAAAGTGATTTGTTTCCATGACGCTTGATACCCATTCTCTCGACCGCGCCGCCTGCGAGGCGATGGACGCCGCCGATGTGCTGGCGCCGCTGCGCGAGCGTTTCGTGCTGCCGGACGGCATGATCTATCTCGACGGCAATTCGCTGGGCGCGATGCCGAGGGATGCGGCGGCGCGTGCGCAGGATGTGGTGACGCGTGAATGGGGCGTGGACCTGATCAAGAGCTGGAACAGCGCGGGCTGGTTCGACTTGCCGGTGCGGCTCGGCGACAAGCTCGCGCCGCTGATCGGCGCGGGGGAGGGCGAAGTCGTCGTCTGCGATTCGACCAGCCAGAATCTGTTCAAGGTGCTGTCGGCCGCCGTCGCGATGCGCCCCGACCGCCGCGTGCTGATCCTCGAAGGCAGCAATTTCCCGACCAACAATTATATCGCGCAAGGCGTCGCCGCCGCGACCGGCGGGCGCGTCGAGGTCCGCTTGTGCGAAAAGGACGAGATCGCGGACGCGATCGGCGAAGACACGATCGCGGTCGCGATCACCCATGTCCATTTCAAGTCGGGCCATGTCCACGACATGGCCGCGATCACCGCGCGCGCGCAGGCGGCGGGCGCGCTCGCCATCTGGGACCTGTGCCACAGCGCGGGGGCGATGCCGGTCGATCTGAATGGCGCGGGCGCCGATTTCGCGGTCGGCTGCACCTATAAATATCTGAACGGCGGTCCCGGCTCGCCTGCCTTCCTGTTCGCGGCGAAGCGGCATCAGGGGCAGGCGCGTCAGCCCGTCACGGGCTGGTGGGGCCATGCCGCGCCTTTCGCCTTCGAACCCGGATACCGCCCGCAAGGCGACATCCGCCAGTTCCTGATCGGCACACAGCCAATCCTGTCGATGGCGCTGGTCGAGGTCGGTCTCGACATTCACTTGTCGGCCGACATGGAGGCGATCCGCGCCAAGTCGATGGCGCTGACAGACCTGTTCGTCCGCCTTGTCGAACAGCGCTGCGCCGGGCACGGCTTCACGCTCGCCTCGCCGCGCGACGCGGCGGCGCGAGGCAGCCAGGTCTCTTTTGCCCATGCCGATGGCTATCCGATCATGCGCGCGCTGATCGCGGCGGGCGTGATCGGCGATTTCCGCGCGCCCGACACGGTGCGCTTCGGCTTCACGCCGCTCTATGTTCGCTATGCCGATGTGTGGGACGCCGTGGACCGGCTGGCCGCGATCATGGACGACGGCATCTGGAAATTGCCCGAACATCAAGTGCGCGACGCCGTGACATGAACGGACGGCACGGGGGAGGAACGACGATGGACGAACAGGCCTATCTGGACCGCGAGGCCGGTCTCCAACGCGGGCTGAGCAAGGCGCAGATCATCATGATCGGCCTGGGCGGCGCGATCGGCACGGGCCTGTTCATGGGATCGGGCATCGCCATCGGCTATGCCGGGCCGGGCGTGCTGATCAGCTATCTGATCGCGGCGCTGGTTGCGGTGATCATGGTGTTCAGCCTGTCCGAAATGGCGGTTGTCCACCCGACCGCGGGTTCGTTCGGCACCTATGCCGAAATCTATCTTGGCCCGATGATGGGTTTCATCGTCCGCTATACCTATTGGATCCAGCAAGTGCTGCTGATCGGCGCCGAGGCGGTCGCGGTCGGCATCTATATGAGCTGGTGGTTCCCCGACACGCCGGTCTGGCTGTGGGCGATCGGCAGCGCCGCCGCCGTGCTGTGGGTCAACACGCGCGCGGTGCATAATTTCGGATCGGTCGAATATTGGCTGACGGTCATCAAGGTGTCGGCGATCGTCGCCTTCATCATCGTCGGCCTGTCGCGCATCTTCGGCGTCGTCGGCGATCCCATCGGCCTGCACAATGTCACCGGGCTGGACGGCGGCTTCCTGCCGAACGGCTTTTCGGGCGTGTGGCTGGCGGTGCTGATGGCGCTTTTTTCCTTCATGGGGCTGGAGTTCGTCGTCGGCACGGCCAGCGAGGCCAAGGACCCCCGGACCGCGATTCCCGCCGCACTCAGGACGATGGCGGCGCGCTTGTTCCTTTTCTACATCCTCGCGCTGTTCATCATCGTCGCCTTCCTGCCCTGGACCGAATCGGGGGCGAAGGTCGTCACCGAAAGCCCGTTCGTGAAGATGTTCGCCAGCGCGGGCATTCCCTATGCCGCGGGCATCATGAACTTCGTCGTCGCGACGGCGGCGCTGTCGGCGATGAACACCAGCATCTACCTCGCGTCGCGGATGCTCTTTTCGCTGGCGCGCGGGGGCTATGCGCCGCGCAAATTGGGGCAGCTCAACGCGCAGAGCGTGCCGATGCGCGCGACCGCCGTGACGGGCGCGGGCATCCTCGCCGCCGCGTCGCTGTCGATCCTGACGCCGCTCGCCTATAATTATCTGTTCGGTATCGTGCTGTTCGGCGGCTTGCTGGTGTGGAGCGCGATCCTCGTCAGCCACTTGCGCTTCCGCCGCTGTCACGCGGGCGCGGACCTGCCCGTGCGGATGCCTTTCTTTCCCTATGCGCAGATACTGGGACTGGTGCTGCTCGGCGCGATCACGGCGACGATGGCGCTGCATGCCGACTGGCAGGTCGCGGTGTTCGCGGGCGGACCGTGGCTGGTGTTGATCACGGCGGGCTATTTCGTCTGGCGGCGCGTCGGTTCGGCTGCTGTCGGGGGGTAGATCGGCATTCCCGCTCCCGTTCGTTCGACATGAACAAAAACGGGAGGCGGCGTCTCAGTCGACCGCATCCTGCCCCAGTTCGGCGCGGATTTCTGCCGCGACTTCGTGGATGACGCCCATGAAATAGCGCGCCGCCGCCGACAGTTCGACATGGGCATGCGTCGTCGCGCCGATGCGGCTGTTGGCGCCTTCCAGCGCGACGGGCAGGGCGGTCAGCCCCGCCTGGCCCAGCCCGACCTGATGCGGCATGGCGGCGAGCATGTCGGTGCTCTTCAGCAGCGCATGGTTGGTCAGGATCGACACCGATTCGATCACGTCACGCGGCGGCTCCAGCCCTTCATGGCGAAAGGCATGGTCGATCTGACGGCGCAGCGAGGTCTGCGGCGGCGGCATTACCCACGCCTGCTCGACCAGATCGGCCAGGCTCAGCGACGGGCGCTGCGTCAGCGGATGGCCCGCGCGCACCATGATCGACACGGTGTCGAGATAGAGCACTTCCTGCTTCAGCCCCTCGCGCTCGCGATATTCGGGCAGGCGGCCCAGCACCACGTCGATATCGCCCGTGCGCAGCCCCGGCATCAGCCGGTCGATCGTCCCTTCGTCGACCGTCACGGCGATTCCCGGACGCCGTTCCCGCAGCAGGGCGAGCGCGCGCGGCAGCAGCGAGGTGGAGGCGGCGAGCAGCGTGCCGACATGGACGCGGCCCGAAAGCCCTTCCTCCAGCGATTGCAGTTCCTCGCTCGCGTGGCGCAGCTGCGTCAGGATCAGCTTTGCATGTTTGATCATCACGCGGCCGAAATCGGTCGGCGTAACACCGCGCGACGAGCGGTCGAACAATTGCACGCCCAGCGCATCCTCCAATTCCTTGATGCTTTTCGTCGCCGCGGGCTGGGCGATGTTCAGCGCCTGCGACCCTTTCAGCACCGTGCCTTCGTCGGCGATCGCCGTCAGCAGGCGAAGCTGGCGCAGCTTGAGGCGGCTCAGAAGGAAATTCTCGTGAAACTTTGGCATGATGCTTTCCCCGTCCTTTGCCCTGGATATAGCCGTTTTATAATAACGAGGGCAAGTCTGGGGATTATTGTTGATAGCTGGACACCGTTAGGCAGTGAATAGACCCGCGTCTGGATTTCGGCCGCGGGACATTGACGGACGGACAGGAGTGCGGCGAGCGACATGATGACAGAGGCTTCACAGAAAATGGCGGTGATCGACATGCACAGCCATTTCTTCCCCGCGATGGACGCGGCCTATCGCGCGCGGGCGGAGGCGGAAGGGCTGCCGTGGCTTCACGACGCCGGGGACGGCACCGGGTTCATCATGTCGGGCAAGGACAGGTTCCGCCCCGTCGAGGAGATCCTCTGGAACCCCGCGCGCCGCGTCGAGGCGCTCGACGCGCAGGGCATCGACCTTCAGATTCTCTGCGCGACGCCGATCATGTTCGGCTATGGTCGCCCGGCGGAACAGGCGCTTGATGCGGCGCGGCGCTTCAATGACGAGGCGCTGGCGTTCTGCGCCTATGCCCCCGACCGGATGAAGGCGCTCGCGCAGGTGCCGCTTCAGGACATCGACCTGTCCTGCGCCGAAGTCAGCCGCGCGGTCGCGGCGGGGCATCTGGGCGTGCAGATCGGCAATCACATGGGGCTGCGCAACCTCGACGACGAAGGTCTGCTGACCTTCCTCGCCCATTGCGCCGACGTCGGCGCGGCGGTGCTGGTGCATCCCTGGGACATGATGGCGCGCGAGCGGATGCCCAAATATATGCTGCCCTGGCTCGTCGCCATGCCCGCGGAGACGCAGCTTTCGATCCTGTCGCTGATCCTGTCGGGCGCGTTCGAGCGCTTGCCGAAAAGCCTGCGCATCTGTTTCGGCCATGGCGGAGGCAGCTTCGCTTTCCTGCTGGGCCGCGTCGAGAATGCGTGGAAGCATCGCGACATCGTGCGCGTCGACTGCCCGAACCCGCCCTCGACCTACGTCGATCGCTTCTACGTCGATTCGGCGGTGTTCGATCCGCGCGCGCTGAGCCTGCTGATCGATGTGATGGGCGAGGATCGCGTGCTGCTCGGGTCCGACCATCCCTTCCCGCTGGGCGAGCAGGACATCGGCCGCCTCGTGCGCGACCATGACGGCCTGTCCACGGCACAGAAAGCCAAGATCTTCAGCGGTAACGCCCGCACCTTCCTGAATATCTGACGGTCAGAACAGCAGGCTTTCGTCGATAGCCGACAGCGTCGGGCGTCCGGTCTGCGCCATCGCCAGCTCCAGCTCGGCGCGCAGGATATGGAGCATGTGCGCGACACCCTGCATCCCGGCGACGGCAAGGGCATGGATTTGCGGGCGGCCGACCAGCACGGCGCTGGCGCCGAGGGCGAGCGCCTTCAGCACGTCGGTTCCGTGCCGTATGCCGCCGTCGAGCAGCAGCGGCAGCGCGCCGTCCACGGCTTCGGCCATCGCTGGCAGCATGTCGAGCGGTGCGGCGAGACCGTCGAGCACGCGCCCGCCGTGATTGGAGACGATGATCGCGTCGGCGCCTTGCTCGCGGGCCGTTCGGGCGTCGTCCGGCGACAGGAGTCCTTTCACGACGATCGGCAGCCGCGTCAGCGTCCGCAGCCAGGCCAGGTCCTGCCATGTCGGTGCGGCGTCGAGCAGCGGCGTTCCCAGTAATATCCGCCCGTCCGCGGGTCGGCTGTCCTGCGTCACGCCGGGCCAGTGCCGAAGGTTGGCGGCCTCGACGCCGGGCGGCAGCGCGAAGCCCGCCCGCTTGGCCGATGCGTCGACCGTGAAGACCAGCACCTGATAGCCCGCGATCTCGGCCCGGCGCACCAGTTCGGCGGTGTGCTCACGGTCGGGCTGGACATAGAGCTGGAACCAGAGCGGCGGCGGCGCGGGCTTGCGAAGCTCGCGGGCGGCGGCGCGGGCCGCCTCGGCGATGTCCTCCAGCGGGATGCTCGACAAGGTGCTGACGACCATCGTCGTGTCGAGCGCCGTCGCGGCGTTGATCGTCGCCAGTTCGCCTTGCGGGTGCGCCAGCCGATGATAGGCGACGGGGGCCAGCAGGATGGGTGCGGCATGGCGCAGCCCGAACAGGTCGACGTCGCTCGTCGCCCCCCGCATGTCCGCCAGCGCGCGGGGAACCAGGCGCCGGCGATCATATTGCGCGCGATTGGCCGCCAGCGACAGTTCCGCGCCCGCGCCCGACTGGATGTGGCGCCAGACATGGGGCGCGAGATGCGCTTCGGCGCGGCGTTCGTAGTCGGCGAGCGATTGCAGGTCCGCCGGAATCGCGGTCAGGGGCGGCAGGGGTTCGGGGGACGCCTGCGCTTCGTCGGTCATGGGACCGACCATTGCCGCAACAGATTGTGATAGACGCCTGTCAGTGCCGCGATCGAGCCATGATCCGGATGATCGGCGGTCAGCCGCTGGATCGCATTGTCCATCTCGAACAAGGTGCGCCGCTGGACTTCCGACGCCACCAGGCTTTGCGTCCAGAAGAAGGAGGCAAGGCGCGCGCCCCGCGTCACGGGCGTCACGCGGTGATGGCTGGTTCCGGGATAAAGGACCATGTCCCCGGCGGGCAGCTTGACGCGGTGTTCGCCATAGCTGTCCTCGACCACCAGTTCGCCACCGTCATATTCGTCGGGTTCGCTGAAGAACAGCGTGCAGCTGATATCGGTGCGGACATATTCGTCGGCGCCCGGCACGCGGAACAGCGCATTGTCGATATGATTGCCATAGGCGCCGCCGCCTTCATAGCGGTTGAAGCGCGGCGGCAGGACGCGCCGCGGCAGCGCGGCGGCGATGAACAGCGGGCACCGTCCCAGCCGGTCCAGCACCAGATCGCCAAGCCGCCGCGCCACGGGGCTGTCGAGCGGCAGCTGGAGGTTGCTTTTGACGGCGATGGCCTGATGTCCGGCGGTCGCGCGGCCGTCCTGCCATTCGGCCTGCTGAAGCGCCTCGCGGCATTGCCGCACGTCGGCGCTGGACAGCAGCGCGGGAATCCGAAGCATCATGGGCGGGGCCATCCGATGGGGGCGACGGCAGGGAGCGCCGCTGGCGAGTGACAGATCATCGCTCTTGCAGGATGAAGGGAATCTCGACCAGTCCCTTCACCATTACGGCGACGCCGCCCCGGAGCGTCGGGGACCAGCGCCAGCGCCGGACCGCCGACAGGGCCGCCTGGTCGAGGCGGGCGAAGCCGCTGCTTTGCGAAATGGACAGGTCGGCGACCGTGCCGTCGGCCGCCAGCAGCACCATCAGCACGACGGTGCCCTGCTCGCGCTTGCGCCGCGATTCCTGCGGGTAGCGCGGCGGCTTCGCGGAGATCATCGTCGAGGACAGGTCGCCCGCGCTGGCGATCGCCGGAGCGGGCGTGGACGGCGCGGGTGTCGCCGGTCCCGGCATCGAAACCTCCGGCGGCGGGGGCGTCGGCGAGGTCGCGATCTGCACGGGCGAGGGGATCGTCGCCACCAGCGGCACCGGCGCGACGACTGGCGACGGCGCGCTCACTGGCTTGACCGGCTCCGGCTGTTTCTGCGGCGGGGGAGGGGGCGGCGGTTCCGGCTGGCGCAGTATTTCGACGACGGCCAGCTTCGATGCTTCCTTGTGGATGCTGACGGCATTCATCGTCAGCAGTGCAGGCAGGATCAGGGCGACGATGCCGATCGACCCGGCGAGCGCCGGCAGATTGGGGCGCCGCCCTTCGCCATAGCGCGACCGCTCGCGCACCGCCGAAAGCGGCACGATGTCCGCCGTCGGGGTGTCCGCCGTCAGGCGGGCGTCATCGAAGGGAGTGTCGGACGCGCGAAGCAGCATGGCCTGACTTGCCAATTCCATTCACCTTATCAGCATTGCCCATAAACATCTATTGAGAGGCATTCGCATAACAATATTGCTATATTGCGTCGAGGTAAAAAGGCCCGCCCCTTTTTTGAGGGCGGGCCTTCCGGGCGATCGCAGCTCGTCAATATTTGACTTGCAGGGTCAGGACCGCCGAACGGCCCTCTCCCGGCGTCGCCCAGCCGTTGTTGCGGATGCGGTTGTAATAGGTCTTGTCCGTGAAATTCTTCACATTGAGCTGCAAGCCGATGTTCTCGTTCACATCATAGGCCAGATAGGCGCTGTGGACGAGATAGTCGGGCGCCTTGTACAGCACCGTGACAGCCGGGGGCGCCGCCACATTGTTGTTGAGATAGAAGATGCCCTGATAGGTCAGTCCATATCCGACGCTCAACCCGAACGGGAAGGCATAGGTCGTGAACAGGCTGCCCGAATGCTTCGGCGTGTTCGTCAGCGGATTGCCTGCCTGTCCGTCATAGAGATCGGGACCGAGCGGTCCGTTCGTCGCCACGCTGCGCAGCACCTTGCTGTCGAGATAGGTGTAGTTGGCGGTGATCGACCATTCGCGGGTGATCTGTCCCGACGCGCTCAGGGCCAGGCCGTTGACGCGCGATTTGCCGTCAAGCTGCTGGTCGGGAACCAGCGGATCGGCCGATGCGACCTTATACTGGTCGCGCTCGTTGCGGAACAGGGCGGCGGAAAGGAGGACGCCTGTGCCAAGTTCGGCCTTCACGCCAATCTCGTAATTCTTGGCGCTTTCGGGCTTCACATTGCAGGTCGCGTCGGAGCAGCTGCCGTTGACCGACGTTTTTGACGGGGTCTTGCTGTTGCCGAACGCGGCATAGACACTCACTGCCTCGACCGGCTTGTACACCAGGCCGATGCGATAGGAGAAGAGATTGTCGCTGTTATGGAAGGTCTGGCCGCGCGTGACGGTGCCGATGCTCGTCGCCGTGCCGCCCGCGATCGTATCGTTGCGATACCAGCCCTTGTTCTTTTCATAGCGGATGCCGCCGTTGATCTCGAACTGCTCGCTCAGCTTCATCGCGTCGAACAGATAGACCGAATAATTCTCCAGTTCGCCATTCTGCTTGGCGGTGCGGATGAAGTTGACCGGGCCTTCCCAGAAATTGCTGCCGTAATTGAAACCGGCCGGACCCGGGATGATATTGTTCGGATCGGCGATGTTCACCAGCGGAACCCCGCCTGCCACGGTCGTCCCATCGGCGTTGCGCGCCCAGTTGCCGCTGTACAGGCCGTATTTCTCCCAGCTCGCGGCGGCGCCGAGGACAAGCGTATGTTCGATCCCACCAGTGTCCACCACTGCCTTGAGATCGGTCTGGTTGAAGAGGAGTTCCCCCTGTGAATCCCGCGTCGAGCCGCGCGGGCCGCCCGGCAGGAAATAGCCTGGCGGAGTCGTGGCGTCGCAGGCCGCGGCGCCCGTCGAAGTCGGCTTGACGCCCGATGCCAGGCAATAGCTGCCCTGCGGCGGCGTCGCGCGCGTGAACTGCCGGACGTCCTGCCAGCGCGTCAGGTTGCGGATGCTGACGCGGTCGCTGAAATCATGCTCGAACGTAGCGGTCAGCTGATCCACATTGATCTGCTGCGTGTCGACATTGCGGGTGCCGAAATAGGATCCGCGCTTCACGCCGGGCAGGGCGCCGTCAAAGTCGACGTTGCGATAATAGGGGACGCCATATTGCGGAATATTGTCGTCCTGCTGGTGCAGATACTGGAGGGTGAGGCGCGTGGGGCTGTCGATCCCGATCGTGATCGACGGCGCCACGCCCCAGCGCTTGTAATTTTCCACGTCGCGGCCGGGCACGTCGTTCCGATGCCACATCGCGTTCAGCCGGAAAGCGATCAGGTCGCTCGCGCGAACATTCGCGTCGATCGTCGCGCGGTAATATTCATCGGTGCCGATCCCGGCCGTGCCGACGATCTCGGTATCGGCCTTCGGGCGCTTGGTGACGAGATTGATCGAACCGCCGACCGATCCCGATCCCGCGACCACGGAATTGGCGCCGTTCGTAACCTCGAGTTGTTCGAGATTGAAGGCATCGGTGCGCGAATATTGCGCGCTGTCGCGCACGCCGTCGGTGGTGATGTCGGTATTAGCCGAATAGCCGCGCAGGTTGATGCTGTCGCCATAGCCGCCGCCGCCTTCGCCGGCGCCGAAAGTGATGCCGGGAACGGTGGTGAGCATGTCCTTCAGCGTGAGCAGGTTCTGCTGCTCGATGACCTGCCCCGTGATGATCGTGACGGTCTGCGGCGTGTCGCGGACAGGGCGGACGGCCTTGGGACTCGCCTGCCGTTTTCCGGCGCTGTCATCGATGGCCGTATCGGTGACGGTCACGCCGCCCAGCCGGGTCTGGCTTTCCGGACTGTCGTTCGACTGCGCGAGAGAGGGCGAAGCGATCAGGCCGATGCAGCTGAGCGCGAGATAGGCCGGAACGGCGGCGGCAGGACGTGGACGTGAACGAGACACTGGAACTCCCCTTATTGCGAATCAATTTCAATTGAGGCGCTCTTGAGAATTATTCGCGATAATTGCAACAAACTTTTCCACTTTGTTGCTAATTTTTGTCGATCTTGTCTCGGTGGACGCGGCATCCGCGCAACGAAAAAGGGCCTGCGGATGGCTCCGCAGGCCCTTTGGCGATATCGGTGGACAGGCTGGGGATCAGGCCGAGGGCGGCACGCCCTTATAGCTGTCGGTGCCGACCCAGCCGCGTTCGGACACATCGACCATCACGCTTTCGGGACCGGTCATCTTATATTCGGCATTGTCCTTCGCGGGGTTCTTGCCCAGACCCTGCGCCAGATTGACGTCGTGGCGTGGGGCATAGCCCGAATTTTCGAAGCGCTCGACGACATCGTTGATGTCGTCGCACTGGAAACCGATGTGGTGCAGCCCGGTATAGCCTTCGGGAAACTCCATCCCGGCGGCGGGGCGGTTCTTGAAGCAGAGCAGCGCGATATTGATATGGCCGTCCGTCACATAATAGCCGCGCGCGTTGCGGCTATCGACCTTGCCGGCGACGGTCCAGCCCAGCACGTCCGTGAAAAAGCGGACCGCATTGTCGGGGTCGGCGGAAGCGATCGCCACGTGGCGCAAGCGAGTGGTCATGTCTCAGGCCTTTCTATTTGCCAAAAATTCAGGTTCCGATCCGGATCGGACTGACGAGATCGTTCAGCGCCGCGACGATGCTGAGCGCCGTGATCCGCCCCGTGCCGGGATTTTCGTCGGTCGGGATATTCTCGATCGACAGTTCGAAGCGCGCGCTGTCGGAATCGACGGTGATGCGGTGCGTGTTGCGTTCGAGCGCGGGATCTGCCCAGATTTCGAGCCGCGTCCGTTCCGGTCCCACGCCCGCCATACCGAGCGCGGCGGCGACGTTGACATTGGCGGGAAAGGCGATCGCGCCTTCCTGCGCGCTGCCTGCGAAAATCTTCAGCGGCTCGGTGATGGACCTGAGTTCGATCCCGTTGCGCACCACATGCTCGGCCTTCACCAGCGACTTGACGGGCTTGCGCGTCACCATCGTCACCGAATGGATGGTGCCGACGGCGGCGGCGCGCACGGCGTCCAGTCCCAGCAGCGCCCCCGTTGCGAGGATGATGCGCCCGCCGTGCGCGCGGGCGATCTCGACCGCTTCGGGCCATTGCATCAGCGCTGCGCCGCTGACCGTCACCAGCGTCTTGCCGGCGTGCAGCACCGTTTCGGCGATGTCGCGGAAGGCCGCTGTCGGCGCGCAGTCGACGACCACGTCCGACAGCGCGGCCAGTTCGGCGGTATCGACGATCGGCACGGGGCTTTTCAGCCGCGCCATCGCCGCCTCTGCGCGCGCGCGGTTTCCGGCGGAAACCGCCGCCAGCGTCAGCGGCAATTCGCTGTCCTCGATATGGCGCGCGACGACGCGACCGATGGTGCCGAAACCGGCGATTCCCACCTTTGTGCCCATTTCTGTCATGCCTGCCGCGCTAGGGACCCCGCGCTATATGCGATAATATCCTTTGGCCGCCTTGTTATCTCGGAACGGATATAGTTGCACCGCCAGGGCGCGATATATCGTTTCCATTATAGATGCGTCCTATTTCTATCTTTGACGGAATATCCTTCGCCTCGCACAAGCAAGGCTCAATTCGAGGCGGCTTTTTTGCGCGCCCGCTGGAGAAGGAAGATCGCCGTATGACCTGGTTCGCCCTCGCCACTCGCACCGCGGCCGAAGGGCCGCGCCCGACGATCCAGGTCGGCGATGCATTCCACGACCTGCACGATGCCGCCGCCGCGCACGGCTTCGCGGGCGCGGCAGGCGACGTCACGGCGATCATCCGCGATTGGGACGCGCGGCGCGACGCGCTGTTCGCGCTCGCCCGCGCGCTGGAGGGCGAAGCGGGAACCATCGGCGCCCCCGTGCTGATGGCGCCGTTCGAACCGCGCCGCATTTTCGGCGCCGCGTCGAACTTCATCGAACATGCCGAGGAAATGCAGACCAAGCTCGCCGCCAAGGCGGAGAGCGAGCCTTTCATCTTCCTGAAGACGGCCGAGAGCGTCGTCGGGCCGGGCGACACGGTCGTCGTGCCGCCGCAAGTGTCGCGCCCCGACTGGGAAGTCGAACTGGGCGTCGTGCTCGGCCGGTCGGGCAAGTCGGTCGCGGCCGACGGCGCGCATGATCTGATCGCGGGCTATACGGTGGTCAATGACGTGTCGGCGCGCGACCTGACGCGGCGCAGCGACTTTCCCTTTTCGCACGACTGGTTCCGGGGCAAGAGCTATGACAGCTTCACGCCGCTGGGTCCCGTGTTCGTGCCGCGCGACTGTCTGGGCGATCCGCACGCCATCCGCCTGGGCCTGAAGGTCAACGGCGAGGCGATGCAGGACGGCAACACGTCCGAGATGATCTTCAGCATCCATGAGCAGATCGCCTATCTGTCGACGATCCTCGAACTCAAGGCGGGCGACCTGATCGCGTCGGGCACGCCCGCTGGCGTCGGCATGGGGCGCGGTGTCTTCCTGAAGGACGGCGACGTCATGGAGGCATGGGTCGAGGGCGTGGGCGAACTGCGCAATCCCGTCTCCGCTCCGCATCTGGCGCGCGCATGACGCAGCCGCGGCAAGCCTTTTCGCGCCGCGCGCTGATCGCGCCGCCGCTCGTCGTCGCGGCCATCGCCGCGCTGACGCTGTGGAGCGCCTTCGGCGGCAATGCGCCGCGCGCCGCGCAGGCCGTGGAAAGCGCGCGGCAGGTTCGTTTCAACATGGCGTGGTTGCCGCAGGGCAGCATGGCGGGCATCTTCGTGGCGATGGACAAGGGCTATTTTGCGGACGTCGGTCTCGACGTCGAGCCGGTGCGCGGTTTCGGCGGGATGCGGACGGCGAACGAGCTGGACCAGGGCATGTTCGAGTTCGCCTATCTCGACCCGCTGTCGGTCGCGCTGAGCCGGTCCAAGGGCGGTAAGGTGCGGATGATCGGCGGCATCAACATGCGCCTTCCCGCCGGGGCCTGTTTCGTCAAGGAAAGGCACCGCATCGAGCGGCCCGCCGACCTTGCCGGCCTGCGCTTCGGCGCCGGGCAAAGCTCGATGATCCAGGCGCTGCTGCCTGCATGGCTGAAGGACAATGGCGTCGATCCCGCGCGCGTCGAACAGATTCAGCTCGACCCCGCCATCGTCGTCTCGTCGCTGGTCGAAGGGCGGATCGACGCCGCCGAATGCTGGCTCGGCAATTCGATGGCGCTGTTCGACAAGGCGGCGAAGGCGAAGGGCGTGACCATCGGCCGCATCGCCTATGCCGATTTCGGACTTGACGTCTATGGCAGCGGCTTCGCGACGCAGGACCGGCTGATCGAACAGGAGCCGGATGTCGTGCGCGCCTTCCTGAAGGCGGCCTATCGCGGCTATGCCGATGCGGCGCGCGATCCCGAGGCGGCGCTCGCGATCATCCGCGCCCATTATCCCTTGCTCGACGAGATCGTCACCGAGCGCCAGCTTCGCGAGACCGCCGAACTGATGGCGGCCGAAGGCGGATCGCACCGCCTCGACGCCCGGAAGATCGAGCGCACCGTCACCTATCTGCAGGCGAGCGGCCAGCTTCAGGGCTTCGACCAGGCGCCGCAGCTTTTCACCAACACCTTCATCCCGACGGGAAAACAGCCATGACCGATCCCGCCTCCTATCGCCCGCGCCCGACACGGCTCGGCCATCTTGTGCTCAAGGTGCGCGACATCGACCGCAGCCTCGCCTTCTATACCGACGTCGTCGGACTCGAGGTGTCCGACTGGATCGACCATCATATGGTCTTCCTGCGCGCGGGCACCGATCATCACGATCTGGCGCTGCTTCAGCTTCCGCCCGGCCATATCGATATTCCGGAGGGTCATTACCCGGCGGTCGAGCATTTCTCCTATCGCCTCGAAACGATCGCGGAGATGGAACAGGTCGCGGCGATGCTGGTCGCGCGCGGCATAACCATCGACCGCGGCATCGGCAAGCATGGGCCGGGCGAGAACAGCTTCCTCGTCTTTCGCGATCCCGACGGCAACAATGTCGAATTCTATACCGATATGACGCAGATCGACGCCGACCATCCCTATACGGCGTCGGTGTGGGACGGGACGGATCTGGAGACTTTCGACCGCTGGCATCTGGACCGCTTCCTCGTGCCGCCGCCCGCGCGTATCCTGGCGCTGCTCGACAAGGATGCGGAGGCATGACGCGCGCGCTGTTCAGCCGCGACGCCGCGATCAGCGCGGGCTTTTTCCTCACGCTCGGGCTGGTGTGGGAGTTCGGTGTGCGCTGGTCGGGCGTGCCCGCTTATCTGCTGCCGCCGCCGAGCGCGATCCTCGGCGAGCTGTGGCAGTCGCGCGGGCCGATCCTGTCGCAGAGTCTCGTCACGCTGACGGAGGTGTTCTGGGGTTTCATCATCGCCGTCGTGCTGGGCGTGCCGATCGCGGCGCTGATCTTCTTTTCGCGCACGGCGAAGCGCACGGTCTATCCGCTGTTCGTCGCGCTTCAGAGCATCCCCAAGATCGGTCTCGCGCCGCTGATCGTCGTGTGGTTCGGCTATGGGCTGGCGTCGAAGCTGATGATGGCGTTCCTCTTCGCCTTCTTCCCGATCATCATCGCGACGCTGGGCGGTCTCGCCAGCACCCCCGCGCATCTGGAGGAGCATTTCCGCGCTCTTCGCGCCACGCCGATGCAGAGCTTCTGGCGGCTGCGCGTCCCGGCGGCGCTGCCGAACTTCCTCGACGGATGCAAGGTGGCGATGCCGCTGGCCGTGATCGGCGCGGTCGTGGGCGAGTTCGTCGGGTCGAACGACGGGCTGGGCAATCTGATCCTCACCGCATCCGGTTCCGGGCATACGACGCTGACCTTCGCGGCGCTGATCGCGGTGACTCTGCTGTCGCTGCTGTTGTTTTACGGCGTTGCCTATTGGGAACGCTTCATCTGGTGGCGGGCGGCATGAGCACAGTGATTTCCCTTGAAAAGGCGGGCAAGCAGTTCGGCGAGCGGCAGGTGCTGAAAGACGTCAGCGCCGCGATCGGCGCGGCGGAGTTCGTCTCGATCCTCGGTCCTTCGGGCTGCGGCAAGAGTACGCTGCTGCGGCTGATCGCGGGTCTCATCCCCTTCGAGGAAGGGCATATCCGCTTCAACGGCGCCGATGTCACCGCGCCCTCGGCGGACATGGGCTTCGTGTTCCAGACGTCGAACCTGCTGCCGTGGCTGAATGTCCGCGACAATCTGATGCTCGGCGTCGACCTCGACCCGGCGGCCAGGCGACCCGATGCGGCCGTGCTTGCCGACCTGATCGAGATGCTGGGCCTGACAGGATTCGAGGACAGCCACCCGCACCAGTTGTCGGGCGGTATGCGCCACCGCGTCGCGATCGGGCAGGCGCTCGCGCGCGGGCCGCAGGTGCTGTTGATGGATGAACCGTTCGGGGCGCTTGACGCCTTGACGCGCGACCGGCTCAATATGGAACTGCTGCGCATCTGGCAGCGCGATCGCAAGACGGTGGTGCTGGTCACACACAGCATCGCGGAGGCGGTGCTATTGTCCGACCGCGTGCTGGTGATGTCGGAGCGGCCGGGGACGATTATCGAGGATGTCCGCATCGACCTGCCGCGCCCGCGCGATCCCAGCATCACGCGCGAGGACCCGGCGTTCGGCGACTATGTCGTGCGGCTCAGCAAATTGATGGGAGTGTCGTGATGGAAAGCGGTGTGCTGGCGGCTGCGGGCGCCGAACTCTATTGGCAGACGCATGGGGAGGGACCGGCGATCGTGCTGGCGCACGGCATCGGCGGCAACCACGCGATCTGGTATCGGCAGCTCGATGCCCTGTCGCGCTCGAACCGCGTCATCACCTTCGACCATCGCGGCTTCGGCCTGTCGCGCGATCTGGATGGGCGTGGGCGCGGCGCCTTCGTCGACGATCTGGCCGCGCTGTTCGACCATCTGGGCGTGGACAAGGCGGCGCTGGTCGGCCAGTCGATGGGGGCGGGGACCTGCATCGGCTTCGCGCACCGCGCGCCGGAGCGCGTCGCGGCGCTGGCGATCTGCGACAGCCTGCACGGCATCGCCGAAAGCGCCGAAGTCGCGGCGATCATGGACGCCGCGCGCGCGCGGACCGGCGCGATGGACCAGATCAAGCGCGTGCTGGGCGCGGGCGCGCCGCGCGAGTTGGCGGCGCTCTATCGCCAGATCGCCAGCTTCAACGCCGCCGACCGCCACAGCCTGCCAGGACGGTTCGAGGCGCGCGCCGCCGCTGAACTCGGCGGCAAGGGCTTTCCCATACTGTTCCTGTGCGGCTTCGACGATATCCTCTTTCCCGTCGAGGCGATGCGGTGCGTGCAGGCCGAGGTGCCCGGCTCTTTCCTCGTCGAGATCAACGACGCGGGCCATTCCGCCTTCCTCGAACAGCCCGTGCAGTTCAACGACACCATCCTGTCGCTGCTCCAGATGGCGGGGCATGTCGGCACATCCGGTCCCGCGCACAGCAATGCCGCCGGCTATGTGCCCGTCGGGGGCGCGGCGTGAGCGCTTACCCCTTCGCGGCGCGGCCGGTCCTCAACTATGTGGACGGGACTTTCGTCGAGGGCGAAGGCTGGTTCGACAATGTGAACCCGGTGGACGGCAGTGTTGCGGGCCGCGTGTCGCTGGCGAGCCGCGATCTGGTCGATCGCGCCGTCGCGGCAGGCCGCCGCGCGCTGAAAGGGCCATGGGGCAGGATGTCGCAGGCCGAGCGCTGCAAGCTGCTGATCCGCGTCGCCGAGGGGATAGAGGCGCGCTTCGACGAATTCGCGGCGGCCGAGATCGCCGACACCGGCAAGTCGCTGCACCAGGCGCGCACCATTGACATCCCGCGCGGCGCCGCCAATTTCCGCGCCTTTGCCGCCATCGCCGAAGCGCGCGCGATGCCGAGTTTCCGCACCGATCTGCCCGACGGGCGCAGCGCGATCAACTATGCGATCGCGCGCCCGCTGGGGGTCGTCGCGATCGTCTCGCCGTGGAACCTGCCGCTGCTGCTGATGACATGGAAAATCGCGCCCGCGCTCGCCTGCGGCAATGTCGTGGTGGTCAAGCCGAGCGAGGAGACCCCCTCGACCGCGACCTTGCTCGCCGAAGTGATGGACGCGGCGGGCGTGCCGCCGGGGGTGTTCAACCTCGTCCACGGTTTCGGCGCGGACTCGACGGGTGAATGGCTGACCGCGAACCCCGACATCGACGCGATCACCTTCACGGGCGAGTCCGCGACCGGCGGCGCGATCATGCGCGTCGCGGCGGCGGGGGTGAAGCCCGTCTCGTTCGAGCTGGGCGGCAAGAATGCCGCGCTGGTGTTCGCCGACTGCGATTTCGACGAGGCGGTCGCGGGGGCGGTGCGGTCGGTCTTTTCCAATTGCGGACAGGTGTGCCTGTGCACCGAGCGCATCTATGTCGAACGACCGATCTTCGACCGCTTCGTCGCGGCGCTGGCGGAGCGCGCGGAGGCGCTGACGGTCGGCGACCCCTGGTCGGGCGCCGACATGGGACCGCTGATCTCCCACGGCCACCGCGAGAAAGTGCTCTCCTATTATGCGCTGGCGCGCGAGGAAGGGGCGACGATCGTCACGGGAGGGGGAGTCCCCGATCTCGACGGCGCGCTCGCGGGCGGGGCGTTCGTGCAGCCGACGATCCTCACCGGGCTGGGGCAGGATGCGCGCTGCGTGCGCGAGGAGATTTTCGGTCCCGTCTGTCACATCGCGCCGTTCGACAGCGAAGAGGAAGCCGTCGAACTGGCGAACGACACCGACTATGGCCTTGCCGCGGCGATCTGGACGCGCGACGTGGGGCGCGCGCACCGTGTCGCGGCGCAGATGGAAACGGGCATCGTGTGGGTCAATGAATGGTTCCTGCGCGACCTGCGCACGCCGTTCGGCGGCATGAAGCTGTCGGGTATCGGACGCGAAGGGGGCGAGCATTCGCTGGGCTTCTATTCCGAGCCGACCAATATCTGCGTGAAACTATAGAGGAAGATGATGGCCGACATTGCCGCAATCGCCGCAAGGCTCGACGACGCCGCCAGGGAAGCGCGGGCGATCCCGCAGATCACGAGCGAAGCGGGCGAACTGCCGCTGGCCGACGCCTATGAAATCCAGCGCGCCGCGATCGACCGGCGCCTGGCGCGCGGGGCGACGCTGGTCGGCGTGAAGATGGGTTTCACCAGCGAGGCCAAGATGGCGCAAATGGGCCTGAAGGACCTGATCTGGGGCCGCCTGACGTCCGACATGCTGGTCGTCAACGGCGGCGCGATCGACCGCGCGCGCTTCATCCACCCGCGCGTCGAGCCGGAAGTCGCGGTGCGGCTGAAAACGCCGCTGTCGGGCAAGGTGACGCGCGAGGAAGCGCTGGCGGCGATCGACGCCGTCGCCGCTGCGCTGGAGATCATCGACAGCCGTTACGAGAATTTCCGCTTCGCGCTGGGCGATGTGGTCGCGGACAATGCGTCCTCCTCCGCCTTCGTCACGGGTCCCTGGCTCGCCGCCGATACCGACGTGTCGGACGTCGCCATGGTGATGCGCGTCGATGACGCGGTTGCCGAGACGGGGACGAGCGCGGCGATCCTGGGCGACCCGATCCGCTCGCTGATCGCGGCGGCGCGGCTCGCGGGGGCGGCGGGTCTCACGCTTCAACCGGGCTGGACGGTGATGCTGGGCGGCGCGACGGCGGCGGCGGCGATCGGCGATGCGCGCGCCGTGTCGCTCGACGCCGGGCATCTGGGCCGCGTCGGCTTCACGATCGATGGCGGCGCGGCATGAGCGGGGAGGGTGACGGCCGCGTCATTCCGGGCAAGGCGCGCCCGCGCGGCCGCTTTCCGCATTATCGCCGCGCGGGCGATTTCGTCTTCGTCTCCGGCACTAGCTCGCGGCGCGCGGATAACAGCTTCGCGGGCGCATCCGCCGACGAATATGGCACCGTCAGCCTCGACATCCGCGAACAGACGCGCGCGGTGATCGAGAATATCGGGGCGATCCTCGCCGACGCGGGCGGCTCGCTGGCCGATGTCGTCGATGTGACGAGCTTCCTCGTCAACATGAATGATTTCGGTGGCTATAATCAGGTTTACGCCGAATATTTCGACGAAGCGGGACCGGCGCGCACGACCGTCGCGGTCCACCAGCTTCCCCATCCGCACTTGCTGATAGAGATTAGGGCGACGGCCTACATTCCGCGCCTTTCTGGGAAAGGATAACAAGATGCTGAGCTATGGACTGCCGTTCAATTTCCGCGAGTGGATCGAAAATCACCGCGACGTGCTGAAACCTCCCGTGGGCAACGCGCAAATCTGGGAAGATGCCGACTTCATCGTCACGGTGGTCGGCGGCCCGAACGAGCGCACCGACTATCATGTCGATCCGCTGGAGGAATTTTTCTATCAGCTGGAAGGCGACATGAACCTGCGCCTGTGGACCGAGGATGGGCCGAAGGACATGGCGATCCGCGAAGGCGACATCTTCCTGCTGCCGCCCTATGTCCCGCATTCGCCGCAGCGCCCCGTCGCGGGCAGCGTCGGGCTGGTCATCGAGCGCAAACGGCCCGAGGGGCTGCTCGACGCCTTTCACTGGTATTGCGACGATTGCGGCCATGTCGTCCACCGCGTCGAAGTGCAGTTGCAAAGCATCGTGCGCGACTTGCCGCCGCTGTTCGACGCCTTTTACGGCAGCGAGGAACTGCGCAGCTGCGGTAACTGCGGCAAGGTGCATCCGGGCAAGAAAGCGCCCGCGGCCTGAGCGGCGTCTTTTCTTGAATCGCCTTTTCTTCCGTTCGTGTCGAGCGAAGTCGAGACACCCATCGGCCTTGCGCCACAACGATGGGTGTCTCGACTTCGCTCGACACGAACGGAACGATAGGTCCGGTTTAGCGCAGGCGGTTCTGAAGGAATAAGCAGCATTCTTCCGCGAAGACAGAAGAATGCTGCTGTCCTACAACTCAGGGCAGGGCCGCGGTGACGATCACTTCGACCTTGTAATCGGGCGTGGCCAGGCGAACTTCGCCGGTCGCGCGCGTCGGGGCGTTCGCGCCGCCGATCCATTCCTCCCACACCGCGTTCATCGCGGCGAAATCGGCCATGTCGGCCAGCCAGATCGTCGCGGTCAGCAGGCGCGATTTGTCGGTGCCCGCTTCGGCCAGCAGGGTGTCGATCGACGCGAGCACAGCGCGCGTTTGTGCCGTCGCATCCTCGCCCGGCGCGCCGACCTGGCCGGCGAGATGGACGATGCCGCCGTGAAACACGGCCTGGCTCATGCGCGGGCCGGAATGAAGTCGCTGGATAGTCATGGAGTCTCCTTTGGTGAATCAGCGTGAATAGCGGGACAGGCCAAGGCCTTCGGGATCGATCGGCGGCGCCTCGCCGCCGATGATGTTTGCGACCAGACGGCCCGAACCGCAAGCCATCGTCCATCCCAAAGTGCCGTGGCCCGCGTTGAGGAACAGGTTCGGAATCGGCGTCGCGCCGACGATCGGCGTCGCGTCGGGCGTCATCGGCCGCAGCCCGCTCCAGAAATGCGAGGGCGCGTGATTGTCGGCCGCGCCGGGGAACAGGTCGTTCAGCGAATGGCGCAGCGTCGCTTCGCGGCGCGCGGGCAGGGCGTTGTTGAAGCCGGACAGCTCCGCCATGCCGCCGACGCGAATACGGTCGCCGAGCCGCGTGATCGCGATCTTGTAGCTTTCGTCGAGCAGCGTCGATACCGGCGCGCGGGCTTCGTCGGCGATGGGCAGCGTGATCGAATAGCCCTTCACGGGATAGATGGGCAGGCGCAGGCCCAGCGGCCGCAACAGCGCGGGCGAATAAGCGGCCAGCGCGACCAGATAGGCGTCGCCGCGCACCACGCCCGCGTCGGTCCGCACACCTGCGATGCGACCCTCGTCCTTTTCCAATCCCTCGATGGCGCAATCATAGCGTATATCGACGCCCATCGCGGGCAGCATCGCGGCGAGCCTGTTCGTGAAGATATGACAATCCCCGGTCTCGTCCTGCGGCAGGCGCAGGCCGCCGAGGAAATGGTCGCGCGCGGCGGCGAGTCCCGGCTCCGCCGCGATACAGCCGTCGCGATCCAGCACGTCATAGGGCACGCCATAATCCTGAAGCACGGCGATGTCGCCCGCGCTGGCGTCGATCTGTTTCTGCGTGCGGAAAAGCTGGAGCGTGCCTCGCGAGCGCTGGTCATAATCCAGCCCCAGCCGCCCGCGCAGCGCGATCAGTTCGTCGCGGCTGAAATCGGCGAGGCGCACCATCCGGCTCTTGTTGAGCGCATAGCGGGCCGCCGTGCAGTTGCGCAGCATCGCCAGCGTCCAGCGCAGCATCGCCATGTCGATATGCGGATCGATGATCAGGGGCGCGTGGCGCATGAACAGCCAGCGAATCGCTTTCGCGGGAATGCCGGGCGCGGCCCAGGGCGAGGCGTAGCCCGGCGAAATCTCCCCCGCATTGGCGAAGCTGGTTTCGAGCGCGGGACCCGGCTGACGATCGATCAGCACCACTTCATGCCCCGCCTCGGCAAGATAATAAGCGGAGGCGACGCCGACGACGCCTGCCCCCATCACGATGACCTTCATGGCTGTTCCCCCGGTGCGATGCTGCGGATGACGGCGCCGCCCTCGACATAGGCGCGCGCGTGGCGCGGCCCGAGCCGCGTCAATATCTCATAGGCGATGGTGCCCGCGTCCAGTGCGGCGTCGGCCGCCGGCTGCGACGGACCGAGCAGCTCGACGAAATCGCCTTCGGCAAGCGCGTCGTCGGGCAGGGCGGAGATGTCGATCGTCAGGCTGTCCATCGACACGCGCCCGGCGATGGGCAGGCGGACGCCATGATGCCATGCCGCGCCGACTCCGCCCAGGCTGCGCGGCCAGCCGTCGGCATAGCCGATGGCGATGGTCGCGAGCCGTTGCGGCGCCGCACGGCGCGCAGCCCTTCGACGTTCGGGCCGGGGTCGGCGCCGTAGAGCGCGATGCCGGGCCGCACGAGGTCGTGATGAAAAGCGGAGGGCAGGAAGGCGCCGCCGCTGTTGGCGATGGAGAGCGGAACCGCCGGAAAATGCGCGCGCACGGCGTCGAAGCGCGCGAGCTGTTCGGCATTGGCGGCGCGGTCCGGCTCGTCGGCGCAGGCGAGGTGCGTCATCAGCAGCCGCAAATCGATATCGCGCGCCCATGCCGCGTCGCCGGCGAGCGCCACGGCTTCAGTGGGCGGCAGGCCGAGGCGCGACATGCCGCTGTCGATTTGTAGCGCGGCGGGCAGGGCGCGGCCCTGTGCGCGGGCGAGCGCGCGCCAGCGCTCGATCTGCGAGCGGCTGTTGAGAACCGGCACGAATCCGGCGCGGGCGCACGCGGCCTCGCTGCCGGGATCGAGACCGTTCAGGATGAAGAGGACGGCATCGGGACCGATGGCGCGAGCGAGCGGGTCCGCTTCGCAAAGCTGGGCGACGAAGAAGCTGCGGCAACCTTCGCGATAGAGGGCGGGCGCGGCCATCGCGACGCCAAGGCCATAGGCGTTCGCCTTGACCACCGCGCCGCAGCGCGCGGGCGCGACGCGGGTCGCGATTGTCCGGTAATTGGCGCGCAGGGCGTCGAGGTCGATCGTCAGTCGGCTCGAGCAGGCGTCGATCGGCGATTCCATCCTCTTCCCTCCGACCGTGAGGGATAGCGAATATTGTCGTCAAATTTTCGCCGATATGATGTATGAAATTGTCGATATTGCGATATTGTTGATATGATCTGCGAAGGATTGGAAGATTCCACATGAACGCGCTCGACGATGCCGATCGGCGGATATTGAAGCAGCTGCGGCTCGATGCGCGCATCACCAACAGCGCGCTGGCGGCCGCCGTCGGCCTCTCGCCATCGGCGTGCCTGCGCCGCGTGCGGCTGCTCGAACAATCGGGCGTGATTCGCGGCTATACCGCGATCGTGTCGGGCGCCGCCCCCGATGAAGGAACGGTCGCGATCGTCCAGATCGAGCTGGAGCGGCAGACGGAGGAATATCTCGTTCGTTTCGAAGCGGCGCTGCGCCGTCATCCCGAGATTCAGGAATGGTATCTGATGACGGGCGACGGCGACTATATCCTGCGCGTCCAGATCGGCGGCATCGACGATTATGGCGCCTTTCACCGCGACGTGCTGTCGCGCCTGCCCGGTGTGTCGCGCATCACCTCCAGCTTCGCGATGCGCAGCCACCGGCGGATGTAGATGGAACGGTTTTCCATAATGGAGGCATCATCCTCCATTGCGGACCGCCTTATCCTCCATATCGGATGGAGCACGTCGTCGGCACGCCACCGGCTCCTCATATAAAAAAGTCCATTCCGGAGGAAGCGCGTGGCCGCACGATGAACAGTCGCGCGCGGTTCGCCGGATTCCCGATGACAATGCGGAGAAATTTGATAAGTTCGGACGGGCTTGCGTCCTGGCGCATCGGTGGAAGTGCAGTTGACCAGAGCAATCCGGTGCCGATGCTTGCCTCTGACGGTGGGAAGAGTGCCGATGCCGGAACATATATTCGCCGACTGTGGCAAACCGGATTCCGATTCCCCTGAACATATTTCCATGGCCGACGCGCTCTGCCGCTTCGACTGGGGGGCGTCGCCGGCGGGTGCGATCGCGCAGTGGCCCGAACCGCTCAAACATGCGATGCGGCTGGTCCTGCTGTCGCCCGCGCCGATGACGCTTCTGATCGGCCGGGAAGGGCTTGTCTCCCATAACGACACGATGCGCGACCTGTTCGGTCCCTGCTATGAAGGCTCGCTCGGCAAGCCGATCGCGGAGGTGTTTCCGGAAGCCGTCCCCTTTTACCGCGACGTGCTCGGCCGCTGCTTCGCGGGCGTCGGCTGCAAGTTCCGGGACCGGCCGCTTCGCGTCAAGCGGGGCGATGCGTGGAGCGTCGCCTGGTTCCACCTTGCCTTCACCCCGATCGCCGATGCCGACCGCAATGTGTCGGGCGCGCTTCTGGTCCTCAGCGAGACGACGGCGCGCGTCATCGCGGCGCGGGAGCTTCAGCGCTCGCAGGAACGCATCGAGATCGCGCTGGAGGCAGGCGGCATCGTCGGGACGTGGGACTGGGACATAGCGGCGGACCGGATGACGTGCGACGACCGCTTCGCCCGGCTCTTTGGCCTGAGCGTCGAAAGCGCGCGCGGCGGCATCGGCAGCGGCGCCATGGTGCGCAGCGTGCATCTGGACGACAGGGCGATCGTGCGCGACGCGCTGAGCGAAGCCGCCCGAACGGGTGGGAATTACCAGTGCCGCTATCGGATGATAACGGCCGAGGGAGAGACGCGCTGGTTCTTTGGCGCGGGCCGCGCGGTCCGGGGGGAGGGCGGCGCCGTCGCCAAGCTGTGCGGCGTCGTCATCGACCTCACCAACCAGATCGCCGCGGAGGACGCGCTGGCCGACAGCGAACGGCGTTTCCATACGCTGGTCGAAACCATTCCCCAGATCGTGTGGAGCACCGATCCGCAAGGACGGCATGATTATTTCAATTCGCGCTGGAGCGAGTTCACGGGGATCGACGCGGGCCGCGTGGATGGCGCGACGTGGGAAAGCCTGGTCCACCCGGAGGATTGGTCGCGCGTGTCGGAGGAGTGGGGCGAAAGCGTCGCGACCGGCAAGCTCTATGACATCGAATACCGCTTTCTTCATCACAGCGGACGGTTTCGCTGGCTTCGCGTGATGGCGCTGCCGGTTCGTGGTGCGGACAGCGAGATCACGCGCTGGTACGGCACCTCCACGGACATAGAGGAAAGCAAGCTCGTTGAAATGGAGCGCGAGCTTGTCGCCAACGAGCTGGAGCATCGCATCCGCAACCTGTTCGCGCTGGTGAACGGTCTCGTCGCGCTGTCGCTTCGCGAGGATGCGGGGTCCGCGCCGTTCGCGACCCGGCTTCGCCAGCGCCTCTCGTCGCTGCACCGCGCGCATGAGTTCATTCGCGGCGAGGCTCCCATCCATGACGGGGCCAGGTCGATCCAGGCGCTGGCGCGCGCCATATTGGCGCCCTATGACGATGGCGGACGCATCGTCGTGGAAGGCGACGATGCGAGGCTGAAGGACCAGCTCGTCACGCCGCTGGCGCTCATCTTCCACGAACTGGCGACCAATTCCGCCAAATATGGCGCCTTGGCCTGCGAGAACGGTTCGCTGGCCGTGCGTTTCCAGCACGGCGGTGGACGGATCAGGCTGGAATGGGTGGAGCGGGGAGGGGCGCCGCCGCCCGC
>PHEM01000293.1 GCA_002842935.1 Alphaproteobacteria bacterium HGW-Alphaproteobacteria-13
AGCGCCATTTCTTCCTTTTCGAACAGCGGCTGCATGTCGATCGGGTCGGCCAGCGTGATGCGGTCGAGGATGGCGGCGGTGTCGTCGCGCACGCGCAGCATCAGGCTGCGCATCCGGCATTCGTCTTCGGGCAGGCAGTTCTTGCACCGCTCATGTGCGTTGCGCGCCGCGCAGGGGACGAGCGCCAGCGATCCGCGCGTCAGTCGGACCAAGTCGCCATAGCTGATGTCGACGGGCGGCAGCGCGAGCTGATAGCCGCCGTCGCGGCCCCGCTGCGAGATCAACAGCCCTTCGCGCGCCATTTCCGACAGGATGACGGTCAGGAACTTGGGCGGGATATTCTGCGCCTCCGCAATGTCCGCAAGCTGCACCTGCCCCTTACCCCAATGGTCGGCGAGGTGCTGGAAGGCGCGGATCGTATAGCGGGTCTTTTGCGACAGCATGACCGGGTAGTGTGACAGATTCGGCCTTAATTCAACCTGTCTGGATGAGATTTGTTGAAAGTCACGCAAAAGCCGCGGTTTCGCGAGTTCCGACGGTGCGCGCCAAGGCTGTCCATTCGGCGATGCTGACGGTCTCGGCCCGGCGCGTCGGGTCGATTCCCAGCGCCTCCAGCGCCTCGATCGCCCCGGCGACGCCTTTCAGGCTTTGGCGCAGCATCTTGCGGCGCTGCCCGAAGCCTTTTTCGGTGAGCTTCGACAGCAGGCGGGGATCGACGCCCGCGGGCTGCTCCGCCGGGACGAGGTGGACGATCGCCGACATCACCTTCGGCGGCGGCGTGAAGGCGGAACGGTGGACCTTCATCGCGATCCGTGCGTGCGTACGCCACTGCGCCAGCACCGACAGCCGCCCATAGGCGGCGGCGCCGACCGGCGCGACGATCCGTTCCGCGACTTCCAGCTGGAACATCAGCGTCAGCGAGCGCCAGCGCGGCGGCCAGCTTGCAGGCTCCAGCCAGCGCGTGAACAGCGCCGTGCCGACATTATAGGGCAGGTTCGCGACGATATGATAAGGTGCGCCGCCCGTCAGCGCATCGACATCGACGGCCATCGCGTCGTCCGCGATCACGCGCAGCCGCCCCGGAAAGGCGTCCGCCAGTTCGGCCAGCAAGGGCAGGCAGCGGTCGTCGCGCTCGACGGCGATGACCTCTGCCCCCGTGCGCAGCAGCGCGCGCGTCAGCCCGCCGGGACCGGGACCGACCTCGAACACCGTCTGCCCGTGAAGATCGCCGGGCAGCGCGGCGATGCGGTCCAGCAACTGTTCGTCGAACAGGAAATTCTGGCCTAGCGCCTTGCTGGCCGACAGGCCGTGCGCGCGCACCGTCTCGCGCAGCGGCGGCAGTGCCGGGACCGTCACCTGGGCGCGGCGCAGCTTCGCTCGCGCACGGCGGCGAGCGTGGCGGCAAGGCGGATCGCGGCGATCGTCGGGCCGGGATCGGCGCGGCCCGTCCCCGCGATGTTGAACGCCGTGCCGTGATCGGGCGAGGTGCGGACGATCGGCAGCCCCAGCGTCAAATTCACGCCGTCATGGAAATGCAGCGCCTTGAAGGGGGCCAGCGCCTGATCGTGATAGGGACAGAGCAGCGCGTCATATTGCTGGCGGATGCCGGGCGCGAACAGCGCGTCGGCGGCCAGCGGTCCGGCGACGATCACCCCTTCGGCGGCAAGCTGCGCGATGGCGGGCGCGATGATGCGGACTTCCTCGTCACCCAGCTGTCCGTTTTCGCCCGCATGGGGATTCAGCCCGGCCATCGCGATGCGTGGCGCATCGATGCCGAAGTCGCGCTTCAGCCCGCGCGCGACGATCCGCGCCTTGGCGACGATCAGCTCCGACGTCAGGCGGTCGGGCACTTCGGCCAGCGGGATATGCACCGTCAGCGGCACGACGCGCAGGCCCGGCCCGGCCAGCATCATCACGGCGTTGGCCGCCGTCACGCCGCAGCGTTCGGCGATGAATTCGGTCTGGCCGGGATGCGTATAGCCGATGCCGTGGAGTGCATGTTTCGACACGGGTCCGGTGACGAGCGCGGCGCTGGCCTGGTTGCGCGTCAGGCCGATTCCGGTTTCGAGCGTGTGCAGCGCGCAGGTCGCACCCGCCGGAGTCGGCCGTCCGGGCGTCAGCGGGCCGCTGTCCTCCAGATGCCAGACAGGCAGTGCGCCCGCGAAGGCGGGCGCGACTTCGGCCATGTCGCCGACGCGCGCGACGGGACCGTTCCACACGGTCTCGATCGCGGCGACGTCGCCGATGGCGACGAAGGGCGGCAGGCCCTGTTCACGGCGCGCTTCCCATGCGCGCGCGGCCATTTCGGGACCGACACCCGCCGGGTCGCCCATGGTGACCGCGATCGGATGTCTAGGCGCGGCTTCGGGCATCAGCTATATTCGATCACGGCATCCCGGCGCAGGTCGCGCAGATAGCGCTGGGCGCGCTTGTTGACCTTTTCATCCAGCAGCCGCTGCTCGATCTGCTGGGCGTCGGGCGCGTTCGCCGACGGCGGCATGTCGCGGCCGCACAGCACCAGCACACTGACGCCTTCGGTCGGGGAACCGAAGACCTGCGTCGTCTGGCCGACTTGCAGGCTGGTGAGCGTCGCCTGCAGGGGGGCGGGCAGGGCGCGCATCTCGATATTGTCGCGGGCGACGACGCTGGCGCCCAGCTGGTGCGCCACATCGTCCGCCGCGCCGCAGCCGGCGATGCCGCGCGTCGCCTCCGCGAACCGGCCCGCGAGTTCGGTCGCCCGGCTTTCCGACGTGCCGGCGGGGAATTCGAGCGAAAGCTGCTTCAGGCTGAGGATCGCGTCGCGCGGGTCGGCGGTCAGCACTTGTCGCCGGTCGATCATCAACATGATCGATATGCCGCCCGGCACCTCGATCGGGCCGACGAGCTGGCCGGGCTGCATCTGCGCGGCGGCTTCGGCCATCGACGCGGGCAGTTGCCCCCCGCGCACCCAGCCGAGGTCGCCGCCGACGACCGCCGTCGACGCTTCGGAAAACTGGCGCGCATAGGCGGCGAAGCTGCCGCCCGCCTGCAACGCCTGCACGATCTTGTCGGCGTTTTCCGCCACGGCCGCGATATTTTCGGGCGTCGCGGACAGATAGATTTCGCCGAGGTGGAATTCATCCTGCCCCTTGGCGCTTTCCATCTGCTTGACGATGATGTCGACTTCCTCGGTCGACACGTTGGTCGTCGACTGGATGTTGCGCTGAAGCAGGCGGTCCCATGCGAATTCGCCGCGAATCTGCTGTTTCACGGCGGCGGCCGACGATCCCTTGGACGCGAGATATTGTGTGAATTCCTCTGCCGTCTGGCGAAAGCGGGACGCGAGGCGGGCGAATTGTTCGTTGATCAGATTTTCGTCGATGCTGATGTCGGCGGCGCGCGCTTCCTGGATCTGGAGCTTTTCGTCGATCAGGTTGCTGAACACCTGCTGGCGCAGCCTTTGCTCTTCCTCGGGCGGCAGCACCATGTCGCTGTTCGCGATGCGGATCAGCGCCATCCGCTCTTCGATGTCGGTCGCCGTGATGATCTCGCCGTTCACGGTGGCGGAGGGGCGATAGACATTGGCTTTTCCGTCGCCATAGATATGGACGTTGCCCGGAATGTTCAGGCTGGTCGTCGGCGTTTCATTGTCGCTGACGGTCTGCGCCAGCACGGGCGCCGCGCCTGCCGCCGCCACGGGCAACCGCCGCTTCGCCTACGACGCCTACCGCCGCCTCATCAACATGTTCGGCGATGTCGTCATGGGCGTCGATCACGAGCGCTTCGAGCACGCCTTCGACCAGATCAAGTCTCGCTTCGGCGTCACGCTCGACACCGAGGTTCCCGCCGAGGGGCTCGTCGAACTTGTCGCGCTGTACAAGCAGGTCTACCGCGAACAGGTCGGCTCGGAGTTCCCCCAGAACCCGATGAAGCAGCTGGAACTGGCGATCGAGGCGGTCTTCAAGTCCTGGAACGCCGATCGCGCCATCTCCTACCGCCGCCTCTCGGGCATCCAGGGGCTGCGCGGCACGGCCGTCAATGTCCAGGCGATGGTCTACGGCAACATGGGCGACGACTCGGGCACCGGCGTCGCCTTCACCCGCAACCCCTCCACCGGCGACAACACCTTCTACGGCGAGTTCCTCGTCAACGCCCAGGGCGAGGATGTCGTCGCGGGCATCCGCACCCCCAGGCCCGTCGATGAGATGACCGGGTGGAACAAAAAGGTTCACGCCCAGTTGCTCAAGATCAAGAACAAGCTCGAGAAGCACTACCGCGACATGCAGGATATCGAGTTCACCATCGAACGCGGGCGGCTCTTCATGCTCCAGACCCGCACCGGCAAGCGCACCG
>PHEM01000294.1 GCA_002842935.1 Alphaproteobacteria bacterium HGW-Alphaproteobacteria-13
ACCGACCATATCCGCGAGCTGTGCGACGAATATGCCGCCGATGGTTATGAAGTGCTGTCCCCTGCGCTGTTCGACCGCGAGCATCCGGGGTTCGAATGCGACTATACCGGGCCGGAGTTCGAGCGTGCCGTGGAACTGGCGCGTCAGCTTCACCCTTTCGAGCAGAGCGTGAAGGACGCGCAGACCTGCATCGACGCGCTGAAGGGGAAAGGGCCGGTGTTCATCACCGGCTATTGCTATGGCGGTTCCGTCGCGTGGCGCATGGCGCAGCTCAGCCCCGATCTGGCCGCGGCCAGCGCCTATTACGGCAGCCTCATTCCGACGCAATTCGCGGACGAAGCGCCCGCCTGCGCGACGATCGCCCATTTCGGCCGCTTCGACGGCGGCATCCCGATGGAGGGCGTCGAGGCGCTGATCGCCAGGGACCACCCGACCGCGCAGATTTTCGTTTACGAGGCCGGGCACGGCTTCAACAGCGACCGGCGCAAGGATTATCATGAACCGAGCGCCGATCTCGCGAGGGAACGGACGCTGATGCTGTTCAAGGCGTGCGGGGGTTAATCATCTTTGGATGAAACACCATCGTGTCCCCGCGAAGGCGGGGACCCATCTCCCGCTGGTGCAAGGTGGAGCCGACCGGAGATGGACTCCCGCCTTCGCGGGAGTACACGGCTTTTGTTACGTTACAGATCGTCAACGCGTCGGCGGAGCGACCCTCTTCTGGCACTGATAGATCAGCCGCTCGTTGGGGGCGGGGGGCAGGACGGCGCGGATCGCGTCCTGTTGCGCCGCGAAGGCCGCGACCGTGCCGGTGTCGGCGGTGCAGCTTTTCAGCGTTGCGCCCGCGCGGATGGTGCGCGCCTTCGCCATCGTCTCGGCATCGAGCAGATAGCGCTCGACGCGATAATCCTTCGCCGCCGGGTCGATCGAGGCGATGGTGACGGTCGCTTCGTCGTTGGGAACCAGGATGCGCTGCCAGCGCCCGTCGGAACCCTGTGCATATTGCGTGCGGCCGTTGACGCAGCCGCCTTCGCCGATCGCCACGGGAACGTCCTCGGTCGAGGACACGGTGATGCGGCTGCGGTCGGGGCGGATCGTGCAGAGGAAGCTGCCTTCCGCCATCGCCGGGACCTCGCCCGCGGGCTTGGCGGGATCGGGCGAATCGGCGGTTTCGGCCAGCAGGTCGGGGCGCGTGACGAACAGGATGGCGGCGGCGATCATCAGCACGGCGCCTGCGCCGCCCGCGATCCGGGCGTTGCGCCTGTTCTGCTGGCTGTGGAACAGCAGCGCGGCCCCGGCCGCCAGCGCGCCGATGACGAACAGCACGCCCGCCAGCGCGATGCGATTCTCGCGCGAGGCCAGCGCCGCTTCCGCCGCGCGCCGCTCGCGCAAGTCGCGGTCGAGCTTCGCGGCGGCATCCTTGGCGGCATTGGCTTCCGCCGCCGCGCGGGCGTCGGCGTCGCGCGCCGCGCGGTCGCGGGCGTCGGCCTCCGCCAGCGACAGGCAGGGCGTGCCGACGCTGCCATATTGCTGCCCCGCGTCGGCGAGGAAACGCGCCAGCTCGCGCGTCGCGATGGCGAAGGCAAAGGGCGAATCGCCGTCGTCGGCACGCGTGATGAAGGTGTTGATGCCGACGATCCGTCCGCATTTGTCGACCAGCGGCCCGCCCGAATTGCCGCGCGAGATCTTGGCGGTGTGGACCAAGGTCGCGACGCCGTCGATGGCCTGCATGTTCGACATATTGCCTTCGCTGCGCACCGGCGTGCGCGGGGTGATATAGTCGGCGGCGCTGCGCGCGGTCGCCAGGTCGACATTGCCCGGATAGCCGAGCGCGACGACATCGTCGCCCGCCTCGATCGGTCCCGAATAGATGGCGGCGGCGGGCAGCCGCGCGCCCGCGATCTCGACGAGCGCTAGGTCGCGCGCGGTGTCGATCGCGATCAGCTTGCCCGCATAGCTTTTCTGCCCTTCGGACGGGACGACGCCCAGCGCGACATTGTTCGGATATTGCACCGCCGATTCGACGACATGCGCATTGGTGACGATGCGTGTCGGCGAAATGGCGATGCCGCTGCCGTGGCCGAAGCCGACGACTTCGCCTTCGACCATCGCGACGGTGACGACGCGCACGACGCTGCGCGACGCTGCGCTGATATCGTCGGCGGCGCGGGCCGGAAGCGCGAGAGCGAAGAAGGCGAGCAGGAGCGCGAAGAGGCGTGTCATGGCGCGCAAATTAGAGCGCGCGGCTTTGAACGCAAGCTTCGGGATGAAAGAGGGCGGCGGGGTTGCTAGAAGGTTGGGCGATAAGTCATCCCGTATCCCCGAGCGAAGCCGAGGGGCACGGCCGAGCGAAGTCGAGGTCAGCGACGCTGCGGGTTCTCGCTTCGCTCGAACAAGCCCCTCGTCTTCGCTCGGGGAAGCGGGGAGTTTGGATGTCGCGCTATTTTCTGGAAGGGCCGCATGAGAGGCATGGACGATCCGATGACCGACGACGCCCGCTGGGCTGCCGTGCTGCGCCGCGACAAGGCGCTCGACGGGCGCTTCGTCACGGGCGTGCTGACGACCGGCATCTATTGCCGGCCAAGCTGCGCGGCGCGGCATCCGGTGCGGGCGAATGTCCGCTTCTTTGCCGACGGCGCGGCGGCGCGGGCGGCGGGGCTTCGGCCGTGCAAGCGCTGCCTGCCCGACGATGTCGCGCGCGACGAAGGCGCGGTGCTGGCCGCCATCGCCGCGATCAAGGCCAGCGAGGAACCGCTCGCGCTCGCCGACCTCGCCGCGCGCACCGGCTATTCGCCGACGCATTTCCAGCGCGTCTTCACGCGCCACACGGGCTTGTCGCCCGCCGCCTATGCCCGCGCGCTGCGCGAGGAGCGGGCGCGGACGGCGCTGAGCGCGGGCGGGCGCGTGACCGATGCCATTTACGACGCGGGTTTTTCGGGACCGTCGCGCTTTTACGGGGCTATGGAAGGACGCATGGGCATGACGGCATCGGCATGGGTGAACGGCGGCAAGGGCGCGACGATCCACTGGGCGGTGGTTCCCACCAGCCTGGGCGACATGCTGGTCGCCGCGACGGACAAGGGCGTGTGCCGCCTGTCCTTCGCCGAGGGGCGCGAGGCGCTGGAAGCGCGCTTTCCGGCGGCGACACTGGTTGCGGGCGGCGCGGACTTCGCGGCGCTGCTGGAACAGGTCGTCGCGGCGGTCGAGGCGCCCGCACAAGGCTTCGACCATATCCCGCTCGACTGAAGGGCACGGCCTTTCAGGAAGCGGTGTGGCGCGAGCTGCGGCGGATTCCGGCGGGCGAGACGCGCAGCTATGCCGACATCGCCGCCGCGGTCGGCAAGCCCAAGGCGGTGCGCGCGGCGGGCAGCGCCAACGGCGCGAACAATGTGGCGGTGCTGATCCCCTGCCACCGCGTCGTGCGTAGCGACGGCGCGCTCGGCGGTTATGCCTATGGGCTGGACATCAAGCGGGAATTGCTGAAGCGCGAGGACCCTCACACGAAGCTATAGGGATCGATATCGATCGCGAGGCGCGCCTTGGCGGGCCAGTCGATGCGGGCGATCCAGTCGCGGATCGTGCCTTGCAGGTCGAAGCTGCGCGGCGCGTGGAGCAGCAGGCGAAATCGGTGCCGCCCGCGCAGCATCGCCAGCGGCGCGGGCGCGGGACCATAGACGGCGAGACCCTCTGCGACGGGCGCTTTCTCGCCCAGCCGCCGCGCCGCGCCGCGCGCGACCTCTATATCTTCCGACGAGACGACCAGCGCGGCGAAGCGGCCATAGGGCGGCGCCCCCGCCTGTCGCCGCGCCGCCGCCTCCGTCGCGTAAAAGCCGTCGCGGTCGCCTGCGACCAGCGCGGCCATCACGGGGGCGTCGGGCACGCGCGTCTGGATCAGCACGTCGCCCGGCTTCACGCCGCGCCCGGCGCGGCCCGCGACTTGCGCGATCTGCTGGAACGTCCGCTCCGACGCGCGCAGGTCGCCGCCGTCGAGACCCAGGTCGGCATCGACCACGCCGACCAGCGTCAGGTTGGGAAAATGATAGCCCTTGGTGACGAGCTGCGTGCCGATGATGATGTCGATCAGCCCGCCCTCGACCGCCTCGACGAACTCGGCCGCGTTGGCGGGCGACCAGAGGGTGTCGGACGTGACGATCGCCGTGCGCGCCTCGGGAAAGCGCGCCTTCACTTCGTCGGCGACGCGCTCGACGCCGGGACCGCAGGCGACGAGGCTGTCCTCGTCCTCGCATTCGGGGCACAGGCGCGGCGGCGGCATGACATGGCCGCAATGATGGCAGGCGAGGCGGTGGACCAGC
>PHEM01000295.1 GCA_002842935.1 Alphaproteobacteria bacterium HGW-Alphaproteobacteria-13
TATGGCGCCACGACGATGGGTGTCTCGACTTCGCTCGACACGAACGGGAAGGGAATCTGAGGCGCCCTATACATCGATCCAGCGCCGCTCGTCGGCGGCGCACACGGCTGCTTCGACGACTTCCTGAACATGCAGCGCCTGCGCGAAATCGGGGGCGGCCGTGCCTTTGCCGTGGATCGCGTCGCGCATCCGGGCAAAGATCGAGGCGAGCGCAAGCAGCCCCGTCTCGGGCCGGTCGGCGACGGCGCGGCATCCCGGCACGGTCCGATAGTCCGCCTCGACCGCGATCTCTTCCATCCGGGCCGTGCCCAGCGCCGGGTCCCGCGTGCCGAACAGCCGCGTGTCATGCGCCATCGGAAACACCGGCGCGCGCGCCTCGAGGCGGCCTTTCGATCCCCATAGCGAGAAACGGAAACCCTCGCCGCCTATTTTGCACCAGTTGGCCTCCAGCCGCGTCGGCAGGCCGGATGCGTGGCGCAGCAGCAGCGACGCGCGGTCGGGGACTTGCGGATGGATGGTCTCGCCTTCCAGCGGCCACTCTTTCAGCGCCAGCGACTGGTCCGCCGCCACCGCTGTCACGGGACCCAGGAAATGCACGAGCAAGTGCAGCATATGGCTGCCCAGATTGCGCGCCGCGCTCGCGCCGTTGGCGGGATCGGCGAACCAGACATAGGTCGGGACATTGGTCTGCGCCGCGCTGAACAGCGGCACTTCGAACGCGATGTCGGCGCCGAAGACTTCGCCGATCCAGCCCGCCTCGACCATCGCCTTCATCTGCGCGATGGCGGGCACCGCCTGCATGAAGGCATCGACCACGGCGATGGTCCCCGCCGCGCGCCACGCCGCGGTCATCGACCGCGCGTCGGCGAGATCCCTGGCAAAGGGAATGCCGTTATAGACATGCTTGCCCGCGCCCAGCGCCGCCATCACCATCGCGTGGCGCAGCGGCGGGCGCGTGCCGCAATCGACGATGTCGATGTCGGGATCGGCCGCCATGGCGCGGAAATCGTGAAAGGCGCGCGCGACCTGATAGTCGTCCGCCGCCTTCGCCGCCGTTTCGGGGCGCGAGGTGCAGATCGCCGTCACTTCGACGCCGTCGAGGCTGCGCCATGCGGGCAGATGCGCCTTCGCGCCCCAGGCGGCGCTGATGATGCCGACGCGGAGGGGAGGGGAGGCCATGGTCGCGCCCGCCGCCCTCAGGCGATCGCCTTCCTGTTCTTGAGGTCCTCGATGCGGTCCCAGTCGAGTCCCAGCTCCATCAGGAACAGCTCGGTATGTTCCGACGCTTCGGGCGCGCGGCTGTTCCGCACGCCTTCATGGTTGAACTGCACGGGGTTGGCGACGAGGCGGATCGGCGCGCCGCCGTCGGCGCTTTCGACCTCGAAGATCAGGTCGTTCGCCAGCACCTGTTCGTCGCTCGCGACGTCGTGCACCGACTGATAGGCGGCCCATTGCCCCTTCATCGTCTTGAGGTGCTGCGTCCAATAGTCGAACGGTTTCGCGGCAATCGCCTCGCGGACCAGCGGATAGGCCTCGGCGGCGTTCGCCATGATCGCCTCGGCGGTCGAGAAGCGTTCGTCCTTCGCCGCCTCGGGGATGCCGAGATGGCCGAACACATCCTCGATATAGGGACCGGGCGACAGCACGGTCAGGTTGATGAACTTGCCGTCGGACGTCTTGAACACCCCCATGAACGGGTTGGTGCCGACGGCCTGCCCGCCGCCGGGCATCAGATTTTCGAACGGATCGGTGTCCAGCTCCATCGCGACATCGACCGAGCAGGCCGTCGCCCAGATGCCCGACGACAGCAGCGAGACGTCGACTTCGGTGGCCTCGCCCGTGCGCTCGCGGTGGAACAGCGCGGCGGCGATCCCGCCCACGATGTTCATGCCGCCGATCGTGTCGCCATAGGCCGGACCCGGCTGCGTCAACGGGCCGTCGAGCGCCTTGGGCGTCACGAGCACCGCCGAACCGCCGCGCGCCCAATAGGCGGTGCTGTCGAAGCCGCCCTTGTCGCGTTCCGGTCCCTTGTCGCCGAAGGCGCTGCCGCGGACATAGATGATGTTCGGGTTGGCGGTGCGGATATGCTCGATATCGATCTTCAGCTTCTGCCGCGCGGAGGGGAGATAGTTGGTCAGGAAGACATCGGCCGTCCGGGCGATCTCATAGAGAAGCTCGCGGCCTTCCTCGGTCGAGATGTCGATGCCGACGCTGCGCTTGCCGCGATTGGGATGCTGCATCAGCGACGAGCGCTGCGGGTTGACCGCGAGCCGTTGCAGCATCTGGATGCCGCGCTGCGCGTCGCCGCGCACGGGATGCTCGATCTTGATCACGTCGGCGCCCCAATCGGTCATCACGCCCCCGGCGGCGGGCACGAACGTGAATTGCGCGACCTCCAGGACGCGGATGCCTTCCATGACTTTGGTCATGCCGATCTCCCTATTCGGCGTGGAAGCCGATCACTTTCTGATAGGTGAACTCGTTCAGCCCATCCTCGCCATATTCGCGGCCATAGCCGGAGCGCTTGATGCCGCCGAAGGGCGCGTCGGACTGCATCGTCCCGGCGCCGCCGTTGATCGACACGCCGCCCGTGCGGATTTTCAGCGCCATGCGATAGGCTTGCCCCGCGTCGGCCGAATAGATGGCGCCCGACAGGCCGAAGTCGCTGGCGTTGGCCAGCGCGATCGCTTCGTCGTCGTCGTCGAAGCCGATGACGGCGCCGATCGGTCCGAACACTTCTTCCTGTGCGAGGCGGCTGTCGTTCTTCACATTGTCGAACAGCGTGGGTTCATAGAAGAAGCCCTTGTCGAACCCTTCGGGACGCTTGCCGCCCGCGACCAGCGTCGCGCCCTCGTCCTGCGCGATCCGCACATAATCCTCTGTCCGCTGGCGCGCGACTTCGCGGATCAGCGGGCCATAGCTGACGGACGGGTCGGCGGGATTGCCGATCTTGATATGGCCGAGCATCGCCTGCAGCGCCGCGACGAACTGCGGGCGGATGCTGTTGTGCACCAGATGGCGCGTGGTGAGCGCGCAGCCCTGTCCGCAATGGGTGGTGAAGCCCATCAGGCCCGCCGCCGCCGCCTTCTGGATATCGGCGTCGGCGCGGACGATCAGCGCCGACTTGCCGCCAAGCTCCATGACGATGCGCTTCAGCGTCGGCGCCGCCTGCGCCTGGATCATCGCGCCCACCTTGTCCGATCCCGTGAAATGGACGAGATCGACGCGCGGATCGGTGGTCAGCAGCTTGCCGGTTTCGACGTCGCCCGTGACGATGCTGAGCACGCCCCTGGGCAGCCCGGCCTCGTCGGCGACTTCGCCCAGCACCAGCGCCTCCATCGGCGTGTAGGGCGAGGGCTTGAGCACCACCGTGCAGCCGACCGCGAGCGCGGGCACGACCTTGCCGATGTTGAGGAAGAAGGGGAAATTATAGGGCGAGATGGCGGCGACGACGCCGACCGGCTCGCGGCTGACGACGCCGGTGCCCAGCGTCGTGCGGCCCTGCGCGTTCGGCGTCAGCTCGATCGGCAGCGACGTCACGGCGGGGCGCGATGCGACCTCGACCGTCCGCCGCGCGTGCTTCATCGGAATGCCATATTGCAGGAACTCCGCGAGCATCCGCGTCGCGCCCGCTTCCGCGACGATCATGTCGACGATCGCGGCCTTGCGCGCGTCGAGTGCGTCGAGGAAGCGCGTGAGGATCTTCTGCCGCTCCGCGACGGGCAGGTGCGGCCAGTCGCCATGGTCGAAGGCGTGGCGCGCGGCGCCGATCGCGGCGTCGACCTGCGCGGCGCTGCCGACCGGCGCCTCGATCAGCAGGCTTTCGTCGGCGGGGTTGATCACCGCCTCGCGCTGGTCGGTCTTTTGCCATTCGCCGCCGATATAGATGGCGTCGTCATATTTCAGAAAACCCATGGGCTGATCCTTATTCGGCGTCCCAGACGATCGGCAGGTTGCGGATCGACAGCAGGCTGGGAACCACGGTGGTGTCGGTGCCTTCCTTCACGCGGAAGGGATGCGGGATGCGCGTGAACCATTCGTCGAGCAGCACGCGCAGCTCGCGCCGCGCCATGTCGCCCTTGTTGGGATCGACGGAGGCGAAGCCGATGAGCCGTCCCGGATGCTCGGCGACGGCGGCCGCCACCGACTCGTTGGAGACCTTGTAGTTCCAGCGCGTCTCCGCGTCCACCGCCACCACGACATGGCAGCGGCGGCGCACCAGCTCATAAATGCCCAAGTTCTCGAAGTGCCCGCCGTCCGAGATATTGAGAAAGCTGGCGCTGCTGTTCAAC
>PHEM01000296.1 GCA_002842935.1 Alphaproteobacteria bacterium HGW-Alphaproteobacteria-13
CCCGCCGTAATTTTCCGAGCCCGTTTCCCGCATGCCCTTGCTGGCCAGCTCGGGATATTCACCAAGCGGAACCTGCCAAAGGAAGCGTCCGCTGTTCATGTCGATCGCGCTGAGCGTGCCCCATGGCGGGGCGATTGCCGGATACCCCTCGGCGTCGACGAACTTCTGATATCCTGTGAAGCGATAGGGTGACTTGCCGTTCCTGTCCTCGCCGCCGACCTCCTCGCGTGCATTTCCGGCGAAGCTGCTTCCGCTGCCGCCGAAAAGGTAACCGGCGATCGCCGCCCGATCCTTTTCGCCGAGCTGCGGAAATCCCGGCATCCGGCCAACACCCGAAACGATGAGCTCCGAAATCCCGTCGGGCGAGTGCCGCGCACCGATCTTTCGCAGATCCGGAAATGTCGGCGGCGAGCCGCTCCGGTCGTCCCCATGACACATCGAGCAATTTTCCTGGTAGAGATTCTCGCCCCGGCTGGCGGCCGCGGCCCCTCGCACCGCGAGCGCGCCGCGCCATGCCATTTCGTTGCTGTTGACGTAGAGGATTCCGCGGGGATCGGACGCCGGGCCGCCCCATTCGGCGCCGCCGTCGAACCCCGGGAAGATCAGGGTCTGGCGACCGACGGCGAGCGGCGTGAAGGGGCCGGCATGGCGCATCTGCGCGTAGGCCTCGCGCGCTGCAGCGGCAGCCTCGGGGGTCCGCGTCGTAAGGTCGGCGGGTCCGAGCGTCTGACGCGCGAAAGGCGCAGGAAGCACCGGTACCGGCTGGGTGGGCCAGGATCGCTCGCCGGGGACGTCGCTCTGCGGGACCGGCCTCTCCTCGATCAGGAAGAGCGGCACGCCGGTCACCCTGTCGAAGAGAAAGACATATCCCTGCTTGGTCGTCTGTGCGACCGCATCGATGCGCCGCCCATCCCGTTCGACGGTCAGCAGGACGGGCGGAGAGGGAAGGTCACGGTCGAGAATATCATGATGCACGATCTGGAAGTGCCAGAGTCTCGCGCCGCTGCGTGCATCGAGCGCCACGAGGCTGTTGGCATAGAGATTGGGGCCTGGGCGGTCGCCGCCGTAAAAGTCGGCGACGGCCGAACCGGTCGGGACAAAGACGATGCCGCGCTTTTCGTCGAGTACCATGCCGGCCCAATTATTGTAGCCGCCCGGCGCTTCGCCGCCCGCACCCGGGACACGTCCGTCGGCGCCCGGCGCGATCAGGTCGAAACTCCAGCGAAGCCGCCCGCTGCGCACATCATAGGCGCGTATCTTGCCGGGTGCCGCCGGACGCGATTCTCCCGTACGAAACCCGGTGATGACAAGATCGCCGAAGACCGCACCCGGCGACGTCAGATAAACGGGAAGCCTGCCCGCCGCGGCTCCGAAGCCGTCCCCCAGATCGACGCGCCCGTTCGCACCAAAGCCGCTTGCGGGACGGCCGTTGCGCGGATCGAGCGCGACCAGATAGGAGCCCTGGCTCGCGAACAGCCGGCGTTCGCCGCCTGCCGACCAATAGGCGAGGCCACGGACCGGCTGGCGGCCTCCCTCGGGCGAGGCATATTTCCAGGCCAGCCGGCCGGTTGCCCCGTCGAGCGCGACGACGTCCTGCGCCGGGGTCATGGCAAAAACCCTGCCGTCGATCACGAGTGGCGAGGTCTGGAGGCTTCCCTCTCCTGTCTCGAAGCGCCAGGCTTCGCCAAGCCTCTCGACATTTTCGCGATTGATCTGGTCGAGTGACGAATAGCGTTCGCCGCCAGGGCCGCCGCCATAGGCTGGCCAGTCCCGATCCGCATCGGTCTTCGGCACAGCAAGACGCTGCGACGCAATCCCGGCGGCCGCCAGGACGGCGCCCAGAGTGACAATACCGATGTTCCGCATGTCCTCTCCCACTCCGGCGCGTCGCTCTGACATGATCCGCATCCGCCGAATACTCTATTCTTGATCTTAGATCATATACTCATTGGTATATTATTGTCCATTCGGTGTAGAAACTGCTTGTTTCGGTGTGCGCGTCGTGCCTAAATGGCTGCGAACCTCAAGCAGCGAGGTCGGATAACGGGAGATGACCATTGGCGAATGTCGAACTTTCTTACGTCGCCCACATCGGCTGCGACGGCCGCGATCCGCGCAATACGCCAGCGCTCTTCAATGGCGCCCCCGGCCGGTCCGAAGCATGAACTCCCGCAAGCCTGGAAGCCGCGCGCGTCTCCATCGCGTCGCCTGACGCCGCGCATCATCCGCTGCTGGTCTTCGCGCCCCGGCGCCTCTTTCCGGTCCGGGAGCCTCTTCCCGACCATGTCGACCACGGCCCAGCCCCAATCGGAGTGAACCATGAAACGCCTGAAGACCCTGATTTCGTTGAGCCTCCTCCTGACTGCCGCCAGCGCAGACGCCCGGCCTTTCGCCAGGGGGCCCGTCGCGAAGATCGACGCGGGACAGCTCTCCGGGTTCAACGAGGACGGCGTCGATGCCTTCCTCGGCATTCCCTACGCGGCCCCTCCGGTAGGCGAGAATCGCTGGCGCGCACCCCAGCCGGTCACACCATGGAAGAGCTTGCGGAGCGCACGTGAGTTCGGCCCGAGCTGCCCGCAGAACATCATGTCGAGCCTCGGTCCCTATACGCAGGAATATCTGCCGAGCGGCGCGACGAGCGAGGATTGTCTTACGGTTCATGTGTGGAAGCCCGAGGGTGCTGCCAAGAATCTGCCCGTATTGGTCTGGATACATGGCGGAGGCTTCACGTCGGGCTCGGCCTCGGTGCCCATCTACGACGGCGCGGCGCTCGCCCGCCAGGGCATCGTCGTCGTGGCGATCAACTATCGAGTCGGCTTCCTCGGTTCGTTGGCCGCACCCGAGTTCCGCGGTAATGGCGGCGGCAATTTCGGGCTTCAGGACCAGATCGAGGCCTTGCGTTGGGTCAAGCGCAACATCGCCGGGTTCGGCGGCGATCCGGGCCAGGTCACCATCTCGGGCCAGTCGGCGGGTTCTTTTGCAGTTCACCAGCTGATCATGGCTCCGAGTGCCAAGGGTCTCTTCCACCGGGCGAACCCGATCAGCGGTGCCAGCATGGGGACCGGCTACGATCTCTGGCTCGACACCCGCGAGGGCGCGGAGAAAAGCGCCGCGCAGCTGTTTGCGGCAGCGGGCGTGACGTCGGTCGCAGAGGCCCGCAAGCTGCCGATCGAGGTGCTGCGCGCGGCCTATACGAAGGCGGGCGGAATTCCGGGCTCGGCGCTGGGTTTCCGCAACAAGCCCTATGCCGACGGCGAACTTCTCCCGCTCGACCCTGTCGCAGCCTTCAAGGAAGGCAAGTTCAACGACACGCCCGTCCTGATCGGCCTGGCGCGCGACGAAGGGGCCGGCCCTGCGACCGAAGAGCCTGCGGATGCCGCCCGATATCAGGAAGCGCTGCGCAAACGCTATGGCGTGCTCGCTCCGGAGTTGCTGAAGCTCTATCCCTATCAGGCCGGCGCGCCGCTGCTGCGCACGATCAATCTCGATGCCCGGATCGGCGCGACGACGGCCTGGAGCAGCGAACATGCCCGCTTCAGCCGCTTCCCTCTCTATGCCTATGTGTGGACGCATGTTCGTCCGACCGCCGAGGCGGCAAAATATGGTGCCTTCCACACGAGCGAGGTTCCCTATATCTTCGGAACGCTCGACAAGTCCGAAGCCTCCACCTTCACTGATGCCGACGTTGCAGTTGCCAAAACCATGCAGGGCTACTGGCTCAATTTCGTTAAGACGGGCAATCCGAATGGCGCGGACCTTCCGCAATGGCCGCTCTTCGAACCCGACCACAAGCTGATCGAACTCGGCGGCAAGTTCGGGACCTTCCGCTCCGTCGACCCGGCGGTCGAGAAACTGTTCGTCACCTATATCCGCGACGGCCATTCGCTCTTCGGCATGTAAGCGAACCGGAATAAGGGGGCGTGGCCCGCCGCCTGCGGGGCGACGGGCCACCGTTCCGGTCTCAGGCGCCCGCCTTGACGAACAGCGACCGCAGCACCGACAGGAGTTCGCCGCGCAGCGTCGCCAGTGGAACGGCGGGGTCGGCCAGCCACTGGAGGAGCGAGCCGCGCACCATTGCCATGACGATGATGCTCGTCGACTTGGTGCAGTGAAGCGGTGCAATCTCGCCCTTCGCGACCGCTGCCTCGAGATTACGCCAGATATAATCGGTCGCCGCCTCGTTGAGCTTCGCCACCTCAGCCCGAAACGGGGACGCCGCCGACGCGGCCTCGGCCAGCAGCACATGGATCGCGATCGTGAGATCGGCCTGTTCTTGGCTATCGT
>PHEM01000297.1 GCA_002842935.1 Alphaproteobacteria bacterium HGW-Alphaproteobacteria-13
AACGCATCGGCTCCCTGCTCGACACCTTCTCCGCAGACGAATGCCGAAACTACCTCGTCAACTCTGGATATGCGTCAGCCTAATCTCATCAGACTCTAAAGCCCTCTCCCCTTCAGGGGAGAGGGTTGGGAGAGGGGGAGTGAGCGCGCATTCTCGTGCCCCTCTCAACTGCGGCTAGCCGGACAAGCCGGCAAGCCTCCGTATCTCTCCCCTGAAGGGGAGAGAGCCGTGGATCAAACCGGCGACGCTATTCCTCGGTCCGGATCAGGATCGTCTCGCCGATCAGGGCGAACAGGATGAACGGTCCCCACGCGGCGAGCATCGGCGAATAGGCGCCGAGGTCGCCCATCGCCAGCGCGAAATTGTCGGCGACGAAATAGGCGAAGCCCAGCGCCATGCCCAGGATCGCGCGCACGAACAGCTTGCCCGACCGCGCGAGGCCGAAGGCCGCGACCGCGCCCAGCAGCGGCATCAGGATCGCCGACAGCGGTCCCGAAATCTTGTGCCACAGCACGGCCTTCAGCGAATCGACGGGCCGCCCCGCCGCCTCCAGATCGGCGATGGCGGAGCGGAGCTGCGGGAAGGGCAGCTCGTCGCCCTTGACCTGCGCCAGCGTGAACTGGTCGGGGCGCACGCCGCGCGCGGCGGTGATCGTGCCGAGTTGCTCCACGGTCCCCGACCGGCGGATGAAGCGCCGCGCGTTGGTCATTTCCCAGCCGCCCGCGACGGGGCGGGCGCTGTCGGCCGACAGGATCGACGACAGCACGCCGCCCGTACGCTCATAGACGCGGACGCCGCGCAGGCGGACCTCCGGCCCGGCGGTTTCGACCGTGCCCGCGTTGATCAGGTCGTTGCCCGCGCGCACCCAGATATTGGCGCGCACGCCGCTGTCCTTCGGTATCTGGGCATATTCGACCTTCTGCCATGCGCTGAGCGCGGCCGTCGCGCGGGTGACGATGCGTTCGTTGAAGGCAAAGCTGATGCCCGCGACGAGCAGCGCGGCGAGGAACAGCGGCGCCAGCACCTGATGCGCGGACATGCCCGCCGACTTCATCGCGATGACCTCGCTGTTCTGGTTCAGCGTCGCCAGCGTCAGGATGGTGCCGAGCAGCACGGAAAAAGGCAGGAAGGTCTCGATGATCTGCGGCAGGCGCAGGCCGACATAGCGCCACACGTCGGAATCGCTGTTGCCCGCCACCGCCAGGATCTTGCCGCTTTCGCCCAGCAGGTCGAGCGTCTGGAGCACCAGCACCAGCCCGAACAGGATCGCGAAGCTGCGGACCAGGAACAGGCGCCCGACATAGAGGGCCATGGTGCGCGACGGGAAGAAGTGAAGCTGGTTCATAAAGGTCAGGCGCGCCGCGGCTTGCGTTGGAACAGGCTGAACAGACCGCGCAGGCGCGCACCCGCCTTGGCCGCGACGCGTTCGAGCGCGCCGATCGGCTGGCCGCCCGGCACATGCGCGACGGTATAATACATCCAGATCGCCAGGCCTGCGAACAGCAGGAAGGGCACCCACAGCGCTATCAGCGGGTCGACCGCCCCGCGCGCGCCCATATCCTCCGCATATTGGTTGATCTTGTGCTGCGTGACGAGCAGCACGATCGACAGGAAGACGCCCAGCGAGGACGTCGATCGCTTGGGCGGGATCGCCAGCGCGACGGCGATCAGCGGGATCAGGAACATCGACGCCACCTCGACGATGCGGAAATGGAAATTCGCCCGCGATTCGAGCCGCGTGCGCAGCGATTCCCGCTGGTCCTTGCCCGTGACGAACAGTTCCGGAATCGTCAGCTCGCGGTCGGCGCCGCCGCGCAGGCGGAAATCCTCGATCTTCGGCAGCGGGATCGGCAAGTCGTGATTGTCGAAGCTCAGCACGCGCGGGACGGAGAATTTCGGCGATTCGTGGATCAGCACGCCTTGCGTCAGGCGCAGGATGATCGTGTTGGGATCGTCGGTGGCGAGGAACTGGCCGCCCGCCGCCGTCGCCGAGACGCTTTGCCCGTCGCGGTTCTCGCCGCGCACGAAGATGCGGCGCAGCGAGCGCCCGTCGTCATAGCTTTCCTCGATCCGCAGCGTCATGCGGTCGCCCAGCTTGGTGAACTCCCCGACCTTGATCGACGCGCCGAGCGCGCCGGAGCGCAATTCGAACTGCAAGCCTTCATAGGCATAGCGGGCATAGGGCTGGATGAAGCCGACGATCGCGAGGTTCAGCGCCGCGAGCGCGAAGGCGAAGACATAGGGCATGCGCATCAGCCGCCCGAAGCTCATCCCCACGCCGCGCAGCACGTCCAGCTCGCTGGACGTCGCGAGGCGGCGGAAGGCGAGCAGGATGCCCAGCATCAGCCCGATCGGGATGCCCAGCGACAGATATTCGGGGATCAGATTGGCCAGCATCCGCCACACGACGCTGACCGGCCCACCCTGCGTCGCGACGAAATCGAACAGGCGCAGCATCTTTTCCAGCACCAGCAGCATCGCCGAGAGGACGAGCGTGCCGAGCATCGGGAAAAACACAAGCCGCGCGATATAGCGGTCGATGGCGGGTAGCTTATTCAATCTTTCGTCGCCCCATCACCATGATTTGGCCGCAAATGGTTCCGATATGCCGATTCAGGGCGACAGGGACCCATGCCGGCTGTGCCGGGATGGCTATAACCACTGGGAGCTATTGCGTCATGTCGAAATTTCTGTCGGCGTCCCTCTGCCTTGCGCTGCTGACCGTCGCGAGTACGGCGAACGCGTCCGGGCAGGTGCTGTCGAACGATCTGTCGAAATGCCGGAGCGGACCGTCCACGCTGGTCCAGATCAACGGCGTGAAGAATGCATCGGGCACGGTGCGCGTGCAAAGCTATCGCGCGACGTCCGACGAGTGGCTCGGCAAGGGCCGCTGGATCAACCGCATCGAACTGCCCGCGCGCGAAGGCGTGATGACGGTGTGCGTGCCGCTTCCCGAGGCGGGAAGCTATGGCATCGCCGTGCGTCACGACATCAACAACAACGGCAAGACCGACCTGCGCACCGACGGCGGCGGCATGTCGAACAATCCGAGCATCAATATCTTCAACCTCGGCAAGCCGAGCTACAGGAAGACGGCCTTCTCGGTCGGCGATGCCCCCCGGACGATCTCCATCACCATGAAATATATGTAGGGCGGATGGCCAGCGTCGCGCTTCTTTCCAATCCGCGTTCGACGGGGAACCGCGCCTTGCTGCCCCGTGTCCGCGAATATTGCGCGGCGCACCCCGACATCTTCCACTATGAGGTCGAGGAAGTCGATCAGATCGGCGAGGCGATCCGCACCATCGCGATGGTCAGCCCGCGCGTGATCGCGATCAACGGCGGCGACGGCACGGTGCAGGCGGCGCTTACCGAAATCTATTCGGGCGGCCATTTCGACGGACCGCTGCCGCCGGTCGCGGTGCTGCCGAACGGCAAGACCAACCTGATCGCGCTCGACCTGGGCGCGGCGGGCGATCCGATCCGGGCGCTGGAACGCGTCGTCGAACTGGTCGGTTCGGGCCGGATCGAGGATCATGTGATCGAACGGCAGCTGATCGCGCTCGACCGCGGCAGCGAGCGGCCCGTGCTCGGCATGTTCCTGGGCGGGGCCTATCTGGCCGACGTCATGCTCTATTGCCGCAACCGCATCTATCCGCTGGGCCTGCCCAACGGCCTGTCGCATTTCCTGGCGGCGCTGCTCGGCCTGATCGCGATCATCTTTGGCCTGGGCGGCGGGCGCCTGCCGCCCAAGCCCCAGCCGCTGACCGTGTCGCTGATCCGGCAAGGCGAGCTCAAGGGCAAATTCTCGCTGCTGATCGTCACGACGCTCGAGAAGCTGCTGCTCAGCATCCGCACCAGCGACAGTCCCGGCACGAGCGGGCATATGAAGCTGCTCGCCGTCGACCGCAGTGTCGGCGCGCTGTTCCGCATGCTGGGCGCGACATGGCGCGGGACGCTGGGGCAAAAGCCGCTGGAAGGCGTGCATTTCCAGCAGGGCGACGAAATCCGCATCGAAGGCGAGCAGTCGAACGTCATCCTCGACGGCGAGATTTTCGAGGCGAAGAACGGGCGGCCGATCATCCTGACCTCGACGCAGCCGGTGCCGTTCCTGCGCCTGGCGGCATAGGGTTTCGTTCTGCCTGATCGGATATAGAGTCCCGTTTGTCCTGAGGAGGGGCTGAGCTTGTCGAAGACCCGTCTCGAAGGACGCCAGCGCGGCGCTCGCGTCCTTCGAGACGGGTCTTC
>PHEM01000298.1 GCA_002842935.1 Alphaproteobacteria bacterium HGW-Alphaproteobacteria-13
CGCCAGCGTCCCGAATTCCAGGAAGCTGCCGTAGAAGCCGCGCCGGTCGTCGGGCGCATATTCGGCCATGAAAGTCGCTGCCCCGCCATATTCGCCGCCGGTCGAAAAACCCTGCACCATGCGGAGCACGATAAGCAGGGTGGGCGCCCAGAAGCCGATGTCGGCATAATTGGGGACCAGCCCGACGCAAAAGGTCGCACCAGCCATCAGCAATATCGTGAAGGCCAGGACCGACTTGCGCCCGAGCCGATCGCCAAGTGGTCCCCAGAAGAGACCGCCCAGCGGCCGGACAAGAAAGGAGATGGCGAAGGTGGCCAATGCGAACAATACCGCTTCGTCGACATTGCCAGGGAAAAGCGCGGCGGAGATATAGGTCACACCATAGGCATAGATGCCGTAATCGAACCATTCGGTCGCATTGCCCAGCGCAGAGGCGGCAATGGCACGCCGAAGCGTTGCCTGGTCCGTCACTGGCTGCAGTGGAAGGGCATCGGGAAGATCATGGGAAGCGCTCATAGCGATTGTCCTGTGGCCGGTTCATCTTCGGTGGTGTTGGGGTCGAGCAGCGAGGCAACCGGCGTCGTGCGGGGCACAATCTGAAATTCCTGCTGCTCGTACGCGGGCACCGCATCCGTTGCGGCCTGGCGCCACAAGCCAAAGAGCAGCGTTATCGCCGCGCAAAGCGCGACGAAGAGGAACAGTCCGGTTGTCCCGGCCAACGTCATGACAATTGCTGCACCCACAGGACCAAGCGCGGCGCCGATGGAATAAAGTAGCACCAGCCGGCTGCTCGCCGCCACCCGTTCGGCGGCGAAGAGCCGGTCGTTGCAATGCGCGACGCACAGCGGATAGAGCGCGAAGCTGAGACCCCCGAACAGCGCACCGAGCGCCATCAGCAGCAATCCACCCGAAGTCAGCAATGCCAGCGCCACGCTGACTGCGAGCGTGGCCGCAAAGCAGCCGATGATGACACGCCGCCGGTCATAGCGGTCGGACAGCCGTCCCAGTGGCCATTGGAGCGCGACGCCACCCAGGATCACGATCATCATGAAACTGGCGGTCTGCGTCAGGTCCAGTCCGAGCCGCCGGACGTGAACTGCTCCCATGCCGTAGAAGGCTCCCAGCATGAGACCGGTTGAGACCGCGCCCAATGCCCCCATCGGAGAGGCGGACCACAGCGAGCGGATCGAGAAGCCGCTCGGCTCAACGGGCGCCGGCGCGGTACTTCGCGTCAGGCATAGCGGGATGATCGCCAGCGAAATGAGGATCGAGGCGATCTGGAAAGGAATGGCTGGCAAGGCGCCGCTCGCTCCCAGCAGTAATTGCCCGATGGCCTGTCCAGAATAGAGGGCCACCATGTAAGCAGCGAGTACACTGCCCCGGGTCTGCTCATCCGCCCGCTCGTTGAGCCAGCTTTCCAGGCAGATGAACACGCCTGCCACGCAGATGCCGTCAACCAGGCGCAGACATGCCCAGATCAGCGGATCGTTGAGCAGGACATAGGACAGGGTACTTGCGGAAAGCAGCGCGACGAAGGCGGCGAAAGCACGGATATGGCCTACCCGCCGCACTATGGCTCCCGCACGGACCGCGCCAATCACCAGTCCGGCGAAATACGCGGTGGCAACCACGCCGATCGCGATCGTGCCCGCGCCGCCGCTCTCCAGTCTCAGGCTGATGAGCGTGGCAAGGAACCCGCTTCCCGCCATGAGCATGAAGATAGCGAGCAGCAGGCTGCGAACGGATTGGATGACGGCCAGCACGCGCGAAATCTAGGCTGCGCGTTGGGTTTCGGCTTTGCCCCCATCCGCTTCAACGAACGCCCCATGCAACGCCTTGATAGCAGATTCGAATTTGTCGACGTCGACGATGAACTGAACATCGACATTGCGGATCTGGTGCTGCATCGCGACAATGTTGATCCCGGCGTCGGCCAGTGCGGCGAGCGCATCGGCGACCAGCGCCGGGCGCGATATGTCGCTGCCAATGACAGACACCATGGCGACAGGATGCGCGGAGATCGAGGCATCCGGATAGCGGGCGTGCAAATCGTCGATCACGCGGGTCATCGTTGCCGCGTCTGTGGACAGATAATGCGTGATCGTGTTGGCGTTGGACGATTTGCTGACGATCCAGGCCCCGTGCCGGGTGAGCGCTTCCAATATGGCGGCGTCATAGCCTTTCACGCCGACCATATCCTGCTCGAAAAACTGGAGCGCCTGGGCATTGCGAATGCCTGTCACGATCTCGACACGGGGCGTGTCGGAAACATAGTCGCCGCAGATCAGCGTGCCTTCATCCTCCCGGTCGAACGTGTTGCGCACACGCAGCGGGATCTCCGTCTGGCGCAGCCCACGCCCCGCGCCAGGATGGATCGCCTCCATGCCGAGATTCGCGAGCTGGTCGGCTACGTCGTAGTTAGTTCGGCCGATCTTGCGCGCCTTGCTGGCGCCGACAAGCTTCGGGTCAGCGCTCGAGAGATGAAACTCCTTATGGATGATGGCTTCACGCGCTTTCGTCAGCACGGCAATGCGTGAAAAGGTCATCTCCGAATAACCGCGCGCGTAACGGCGCACCATGCCTTCGGCGCATCCGGCATAGCCGGTGACGATAGGCAGTGTCGTCGACAAATCGATGGTCTTGAGCGCCCCGACGATACACTCATCCAGATCGAGCATGTCCTGCTGATCCCAGAGCGTCAGATCGACGAACCGCGCGTTCACGCCGCGGTCGCGAAGCAGCAGCGCGGTGCTGTGCGCGCTATGGGCTTCGCCCAATCCGGCGAGCAGTTCGCGCACGGTCACCAGTTGCTCCCTGAGGCAGAAGCGGCCGTGACTGCGCAGCCGTGCCAGATCGTCAAGGCAAGTGGAAACGGTATCGATCCGCAGGTCGACGAAAGCATCGGCATCTTGCAGGCTTTCCGAGCGGGCAAACATCTCGGCATTGCGGTCGTGCATGGCCCGGCGCACCTCCGCCATGGCATCGCGCCAACCGTCAGCGCCTTCGTCCGCAACAAATCGCGCATAAACGCCTGGCCGACCGCTCTTCTTGTGTTCAAGCAGAAGGTCGGTCATCCCGGCATAGGCCGAGACCACGAAGATGCGATTGTAGAGGTCGATGCCCTTGCGTCCGGCAATCAACACATTGTCGAACAACGTAGCCGTGGAGGCCATGGATGTGCCGCCGACCTTCTCGACACTATGACTGCCCCTCATGCCGGTGCCTCTTCCGCCAGCGAACCGGAGACAGGGTGGATCGTCTGCGGCGCACCGCGCGCGGCGATGAAGTCTGGACGTGGTTTTTCGACGCCAAAGGGCGCTTCCAGCGCATTGCTGACGGCATTATAGACGATGAAGGCGTTGGCGCGCGGGAACGGCGTAATATTGCCGTTCGATCCATGCATGACGTTGCAATCGAAGATGACCACCGTGCCGGGCTTACCGGTCGGCGCGACGATTCCATTCCGGTGCGCCAGTTCGGCAAGACTGTTCTCATCAGGCACGCCATATTCCTGGCGTTTCAGGGACATGCGGTAATGGTCCTCCGGCGTCTGTCCCACACAGGTCAGGAACGTGCGGTGCGATTCCGGGATCAGCATCAGTGGGCCATTGTGCGGTGTGTTTTCCGCCAGCAGGATCGACATCGAGAGCGCGCGCATGCGCGGCATGCCGTCCTCGACATGCCAGGTCTCGAAATCGCTGTGCCAGTAGAACTCCTTACCCTGGAAGCCCGGCTTGTAGTTGAGACGCGACTGGTGGATGTAGACGTCGTCCCCCAGAAGGAAACGGGCGACACCGGCAAGCCGCTCGTCTGCGGCGAGGCGTGCCAGAGCACGGCTCTGGGCATGGATCTTGAAGATGGAGCGGATTTCCCGCCCACCCGGCTCGGTGATGACCGTTTCCTCTTCCAGCGCGTCAGGATCGACCAGCAGCGCGCCTGCTTCGCGTTGCAGGAAGGCGACTTCCTCTTCCGAGAAAATGTTCTCAAGAACCAGATAGCCGTCGCGATCGAACCAGGTCACCTGCTCACGGCTTAGCGGCGCATCCTCGGACCAGTCGCTGTGGACCACGGGATCGAGCCGCGGCAAAAATTCCGCCACTTCGGCGTGACGGGACGGGTAGATGTCTTTCATGGGACTTCCCCCTTTCTATTTCATATTCGGATTCAGTCGGTAAGCGCGGCCTCGGCGGGATAGGCGCCGTTCTCGTCATGCACTTCCTGGCCTGTAACCGGCGGA
>PHEM01000299.1 GCA_002842935.1 Alphaproteobacteria bacterium HGW-Alphaproteobacteria-13
GGCGGGTTATTTGGAAGACGCGCTCTATTCGCGCGCGCCCGACCGCATCGACGTCGGCGTCGCGGCGCAGACCGCGCTGCTGCGCGACCTGTGCAACACCATGAAATATGGATCGCTTTGTGCGCTGGGGGGCTTCACTCCCTATCCCGTGCTGAGCGCGCTCGACCATTTTCCCGAGGATTTCGGCGCGGCGGCGCCGGTGCCGCAGGCGGCGGAGTAACCAGCATGAGCTTCACGCGCGAAAAGGACCATGGCACGCCCCCGGCGCTGGCGACGGGGCGCAACGTCACGCTGACGATCGACGGCGAGCAGGTCATACTACCCGAAGGCACGTCGATCCTGCGCGCCGCCTCGCTGACCGGCACGGCGATCCCCAAGCTGTGCGCGAGCGACAATCTGGAAAGCTTCGGCTCGTGCCGTCTCTGCCTCGTCGAGATCGAGGGCCGGGCCGGATATCCGGCCTCCTGCACCACGCCGATCGCCGAGGGGATGGTCGTCCATACCCAGAGCGAGGCGCTGAAGCAGCTGCGGCGCGGCGTGATGGAGCTTTACATCTCCGACCACCCGCTCGACTGCCTGACCTGCGCGGCGAACGGCGACTGCGAGCTTCAGGATCAGGCCGGGGCCGTGGGCCTGCGCGAGGTGCGCTATGGCTATGACGGCGCGACCAACATGGGGCAGGCGAAGGACCGTTCGAACCCCTATTTCGATTTCGACCCGTCGAAATGCATCGTCTGCTCGCGCTGCGTGCGGGCCTGCGACGAAGTGCAGGGGACGTTCGCGCTGACCATCGACGGGCGCGGGTTCGACAGCCGCGTCGCCGCCAGTGAAGGACAGGATTTCCTCGCGTCCGAATGCGTGTCGTGCGGCGCCTGCGTGCAGGCTTGCCCGACCGCGTCGCTGATCGAGCGGACCGTGGTCGAGAGCGGCACGCCCGACCGCGCCGTCGTCACCACTTGCGCCTATTGCGGCGTCGGCTGCACCTTCCGCGCCGAGATGCGCGGGGAGGAACTGGTGCGCATGGTGCCGTGGAAGGAAGGCAAGGCCAATCACGGCCATAGCTGCGTCAAGGGCCGCTTCGCCTGGGGCTATGCGCAGCATCGCGACCGCGTCCTGAACCCGATGATCCGATCGAACGTGACCGAGCCGTGGCGCGAAGTGAGCTGGGAAGAGGCGATCGCCCATACCGCCGCCGAATTCCGCCGCATTCAGGCGAAATATGGCCGCACATCGGTCGGCGGCATTACCTCCAGCCGCTGCACCAACGAAGAGACGTTCCTGGTCCAGAAGCTGGTGCGGCAGGGGTTCGGCAACAATAATGTCGATACCTGCGCGCGCGTCTGCCACTCGCCGACCGGCTATGGTCTCAAGACGACTTTCGGCACCTCGGCCGGAACGCAGGATTTCGACAGTGTCGAACATTGCGACGTGATGATGGTGATCGGCGCCAACCCGACCGACGCGCATCCCGTGTTCGGCAGCCGGATGAAGCGGCGCCTTCGCGAGGGCGCGAAGCTGATCGTCATCGACCCGCGCCGCATCGACCTCGTCAAATCGCCGCATGTGGAGGCCGCGCATCACCTGCCGCTGCGCCCCGGCACCAATGTCGCGGTGCTGACCGCCATGGCGCATGTCGTCGCGACCGAGCATCTCTATGACGAGGCCTTCATCCGCGAACGCTGCGACTGGGACGAGTTTCAGGATTGGGCGGAATTCGTGTCGCAGCCGGGCCGCTCGCCCGAGGCGACCGAGCCGCTGACCGGCGTGCCGGCCGAAGAGCTGCGCGCCGCCGCGCGCCTCTATGCGACGGGCGGCAACGGCGCCATCTATTACGGGCTTGGCGTCACGGAGCACAGCCAGGGCAGCTCGACGGTGATGGCGATCGCCAATCTCGCCATGGCGACGGGCAATATCGGGCGCGAGGGCGTCGGCGTGAACCCGCTGCGCGGCCAGAACAATGTCCAGGGTTCGTGCGACATGGGCAGTTTCCCGCACGAATTTTCCGGCTATCGCCACGTCTCCGACGATGGCGTGCGCGGGGCGTTCGAGGCGGCATGGGGCGTCGCGCTGGACCCCGAACCGGGCTTGCGCATTCCCAACATGCTCGACGCCGCGACGGACGGCAGTTTCAAGGCGCTGTTCGTTCAGGGAGAGGATATTCTCCAGTCCGATCCCAACACCCAACATGTCGCCGCCGGGCTGGCGGCGATGGAGTGCGTCGTCGTGCAGGACCTGTTCCTGAACGAGACCGCCAATTATGCGCATATCTTCCTGCCCGGTTCGACCTTCCTCGAAAAGGACGGCACCTTCACCAACGCCGAACGCCGCATCCAGCTCGTCCGCAAGGTGATGGCGCCCTTGAACGGCTATGCCGATTGGGAAGTCGTCCAGCTTGTCGCCAAGGCGATGGGGCTGGACTGGGACTATACCCATCCGTCCGAGATCATGGACGAGATCGCGGCGCTGACGCCGACCTTCGCGGGCGTGCATTACGACCGGCTCGAAGCCGAAGGCTCGCTGCAATGGCCCGCCAACGACGCCGCGCCGCACGGCACGCCGACGATGCATATGGACGGCTTCGTGCGCGGCAAGGGTCGGTTCGTCGTCACCGACTATATCCCCACCGACGAAAAGACCGGCCCGCGCTTTCCGCTGCTCCTCACCACGGGGCGCATCCTCAGCCAATATAATGTCGGCGCGCAGACGCGGCGCACGGGCAACAGCGCCTGGCACGCCGAGGACCGGTTGGAGATACACCCCGTCGATGCCGAGAATCGCGGGATCGCCGACGGCGACTGGGTGAGCCTGAAGAGCCGCGCGGGCGAGACGACGCTGCGCGCGCTGATCACCGAACGCGTCGCCCCCGGCGTCGTCTATACGACCTTTCATCATCCCGACACGCAGGCCAATGTCGTCACCACCGACTATTCGGACTGGGCCACCAACTGCCCCGAATATAAGGTCACGGCAGTGCAGGTCGGCCTGACGAACGGGCCGTCCGACTGGCAGCGGGGCTATGCCGAACAGACCCGGCAAAGCCGCCGGATCGCGCCCGTGGAAGCTGCCGAATGAATATGGGCGGGCCGGAAGAGGGCGTCATGTCGACGGGCGAGCGACTGATCTATATGGCGAACCAGATCGCGCGCAATCTGGCGACCGAAGAACCCGGCCGCGCCGCCGAGATGGTGGCGGAGCATATCCGGCTATTCTGGGACCCGGCGATGCGGGCGCGGATCGTCGCCCTGGCGGCCGAGGATGCGGGCGCGCTGACGCCCGTCGCCGCCGCCGCCGTCGCGCGGATCGCCCGCGCTTGACGCTCCCGCCCACCACCGATGTACCGCTGACGCGCGTCGCCCGCGATGGCGCGCAGGAGTCGATCATGCGCACGCTGGCGGAAGAAGTGCCCGTCGCGCTGGAATTCAACGGCATCGGCTATGCGGTGCTGATGGCGACGCCCGCCGATCTCGAGGATCTGGTGGCGGGCTTTCTGCTCGGCGAGCGGCTTCAGTTCCCGGGCGACGCGCCGCCCGCCGTCGCGCTTCACGCCGTCGAGGCGGGGATCGTGGCGCGCGCCAATCTGTCCGCCGACCGGACGCAGGCGCTGCTCGAGCGCGTCCGGCATCGGACGACCGATTCCGCCTGCGGCCTGTGCGGCATGGAGAATATCGCGCAGGCGATGCGCCCCTTGCCGCGCGTGCGTGCCGTCAGCGCCGCCGACGACGCGGCGGTGTTCCAGGCCCTGTCGGGGCTGGAGGCGCATCAGGGTCTCAATCGCCGCACGGGCGCGGTCCATGCCGCGGCGCTGGTCGCGGCGGACGGGGCGATCCGCCTCGTCCGCGAGGATGTCGGGCGGCACAATGCCTTCGACAAGCTGATCGGGGCGATGCGCCGGGCGGGGCTTGGCTGGGACGGCGGCTTTGCGCTGCTGTCGTCGCGCTGTTCGTGCGAGCTGGTCGAAAAGGCTGCGCTGGCGGACTGCCCGCTGCTCGTCACCATTTCCGCGCCGACGCATCTCGCGGTCCGGCGCGCAGCCGAGGCGGGCCTGCCGATGCGCGTGCTGGCGCGCAGCGATTCGCTGCTGGCGCTACCCTGACGCCGCCTCGATCCGCGCGAGCAGCGCCTCGACCTGAACCTGCGCGCCGGGCACGGCGTTGAGTTCGGCGACGACGCCGTCGAACGGGGCGGTCAGGCTATGCTCCATCTTCATCGCCTCGAGCG
>PHEM01000300.1 GCA_002842935.1 Alphaproteobacteria bacterium HGW-Alphaproteobacteria-13
TTTCGCCGAACCGGCGCCGGACGCGCCGCCATCGCCGCTCGCCGCGCCGAAACCGGCGCCCGCGTCGCCGATGACGGCGGTCCTGATTGCCGAACCGCAGCAGGCGGCAAAGCCGCTCGACAGCGGGGCGGCGATGACGGTGCTGTTCACGCAGGCGGCGTCCGAAGGCGCCGCCAGGATCGGCGAGACGGCGCAGCCCGCCGCCGTTGCGGCGCACACGCTGGACCTGTCGAACGACGATGTCTGGATCGAACAGCTTGCGCGCGACATCGCCGCGACCAAATCGGACAGGGGCGACATCAGCTTTCGCCTGCTTCCGCGCCACCTGGGCCGGCTCGACGTCGCGATGCGCGTCGAGGACAGCGGCGTGGCGCTGAAACTCGATACGCAGCATGAGACGACCGCGAAGATCGTCACGGCGGCGCAAGCGCGGCTGGTCGACGACCTGCGCCAGCAAGGCGTTCGCGTCACGGCGGCCGACGTGACCTGCACGCCGGACGAAACCGGGCGCCATGCCCATCAGCAGCAGGAACAGGGCCGCGCATCGAGCACACCCAGCCACGCCCATCTGATCGAAACCGCAACCGAAACCGAATCGCGCGAAGAGAGCCGCCGCCCGGCGGACCGGCGCGGCCGCTTTGCCTGACTCGAAGGACCGGACAATGAGCAAGGAAAACACCGACACCGCGCCCAAGAAGGGCGGCAAGCTGAAGAAGCTGCTGCTGGCGAGCGTCGCCGCGCTGGCGCTCGCGGGGGCGGGCGCCGGGGCGGGCATCTATTTCGGCGCGCTGTCGGCCAAGGAGACCAAGCCGGAGGATCATTTTCCCAAGCTGGTCCTGCGCGGCAAGGGCGAGGACAAGGCGGCTCCCGAAAGCGGCAGCGACGCGCCGCTGAAGACGGGCACGGTGTCCGTCCCCAACGACCGTTTCAAGGTCGATCCGCGCAAATATGAGGTCACTTATTATCCGATCGGCGACACGTTCACAACGAATCTTGCCGACGGATCGAGCTTCGCGCAGGTCGGCATCAGCCTCTCGACCTTTTACGACGGCAAGGTTATCAACAATATCAAGCGGCAGGCGGTGCCGATCCGGTCGGTCGTGCTGATGGTCCTGGCCGAACAGGACCCTGCCGTTCTGGCCACGTCGCAGGGAAAACAACGGTTGCAGCGGCAGCTGACAGCCGCCATCAACGACGTGCTGCGCGAGAAGGAAGGTTTCGGGGGCGTCGACAATGTCTATTTCACGAGTCTGGTGATCCAGTGACCGCGAACACCGGTCCCTTGACGGCGGTCGATACGGCCGACGCGGCGGATGCGTCTGCCGCGCGCGCGGCGCCCGATGAGGCGCCCGGCGGCAAGGCGTCGCTGCTGCTGCGCAAGGCGGAAAACAGCTATGCCTTTCCCGCGCTCGACACCGTCGCGGGCCAGTTCGCGCGCAGCCTGCGCGACCTTTTGCGCGCGCTCGGCGCGCCGGCGGCGCAGGTCGAATGCGACGGGACGGAACAGGTGCGCTTCGCCGACTGGTGCGAGGCGGCGGCGCCCGCGATCTTCTGGCGCTATCACGCGCCGCCGATGCGCGGTCCGATCCTGCTGGCCGCCGCGCGGCCGACGATCCTCCAGCTCGTCGATATCTTTTATGGCGGCAAGGGCCAGATCGCGCGCGAACGCGAAGAGCTGACCGACGCCGAGGAACGATTCGCGGCGCGACTGGGGCGCGACATGGGCACGCAACTTGCCGCCGCGTGGCGCGGCAGGCTGGCGATCGAACCCGAACTGGACTGCGTGACCACCGATTCCGCGAAACTCGCGGCGGTGCGCGCCGACGACGAACTGGTCGTCCAGCGCTTTCGCCTGAGCGGCGCGCCGTTCGACGGGCGCATCTTCCTGTGCGCCTATCCGCTGGCGACGCTGCGCGGCATCGTCGACGCCGAACCGATGCCCGCCGCGTTCGCGAACGCCGCCGATCCCGTCTGGGCGGCGACGCTGAACCGGGCACTGAAGGGCGTTCATTTGCCCATCCGCTCCGTGCTGGCGCGGCCGGAGATCAGCCTTGTCAAGCTGCTGGCGCTTCAGGTCGGCGACATCATCCCGATCACCATGCCGCGCCATGTGCCCGTGACGGTCGCCGGGCGCAATTTCGCGGTCGGCAGCATCGGCGAGGCCAACGGCAACGCCGCCATCATGATAGAGCATATCGAAAAAGGACCGGACCATGACTGAACTCAGCGACGGCACGGCCGCGCCGCACCGCGACCGGCGCGATAACCGGGACATCGCCGCCCAGCCCAATTTCGACCTGCTCGCCGGCGTTTCGCTGCGCGTGTCGGTGGAAGTGGGATCGACGTCGATGACGCTGTCCGAGCTGCTGGCGCTGGCCGAAGGCAGCGTGATCGAACTGGACCGCGCGGCGGCCGACCTGCTCGACATCTATGCCAACGGCACCTTGATCGCGAAGGGCGAGATCGTCAGCGTCGATGGCCGCTATGGCATCCAGGTCGCCGAAGTCGTCGCGCCCGACCGCGGCATCGCCGGCTTCGACCGGAGGAAGTGACGCGATGCTGGAATATTTCCTGCGCCTGCTGATCCTGTTGCCGCTGGTCGGCGGTCTCGCCTGGGGCAGCCTGTGGCTGTGGAAGCGCGTCCAGATGGGCGTGCCGCTGGTCGGCGGCGGCGCGCGCGAACGCGCGGTCGAGATGATCGACGTGCTGCCGCTGGGTCCGGGATCGAAGCTCGCGGTAGTCGAATTCGCGGGGCAGCGCATCCTGCTCGCCGTATCGCGCGGCACCGTCACGCGCCTCGCCGACGATGCGGGCGGGGATTTCCATGCGGATTGATCGCCGTTCCCTTCGCCGGTTTTGCCTGCGCGGCGCGGCGCTGATCGGCGGTCTCGCGCTGCTCGCGGCCGCGCCTGCCGCCCATGCCCAGGCGACCGCCGCCGGACTCGACCGCGCCGTCGCGGAAATCGGCGGCGATGGGCGCCCCCTGACGCTGTCGCTCCAGATCCTGCTGCTGATGAGCCTGCTGACGGTGCTGCCGTCGCTGCTGCTGATGATGACCAGCTTCACGCGCATCATCATCGTGCTGTCGATCCTGCGCCACGCGCTGGGCCTGCAACAGACGCCGCCGAACCAGGTGCTGGTGGGGCTGAGCCTGTTCCTGTCGCTGTTCGTGATGCAGCCCGTGCTCAGCGAAGTGAACCGCGTCGCGATCGAACCCTATGGCCAGGAACAGATCGACATCGGCACCGCCGTCACCCGGTCGGGCGACGCGCTGCACGGTTTCATGCTGAAACGGACGCGCAAGAACGACCTGATGATGTTCGCGAAGATCGCCAAGGCGCCGACCTATGCCAGCCCCAAGGACGTGCCCTTCTCGATCCTGCTGCCCGCCTTCGTCACCAGCGAGCTCAAGACCGCGTTCCAGATCGGCTTCCTGATATTCCTGCCTTTCCTGGTCATCGACCTGATCGTCGCTTCCGCGCTGATGTCGCTGGGCATGATGATGCTGTCGCCGACGATCATATCGATGCCCTTCAAGCTGCTGCTGTTCGTGCTGGTCGACGGCTGGGCCTTGACGATGGGTTCGCTCGCCTCCTCCTTCGTGGGATAGCGCGGTGGAGGCCGATTATTTCATCGGAGTCGCACAGCAGGCGCTGTGGATTCTCGCCCTGTCGGCGGCGCCGATCCTGATCCCGGTGCTGGTCGTTGGCGTGCTGCTGGGCATGGTGCAGGCGGCGACGTCGATCAACGAGCAGACGCTGACCTTCGTGCCCAAGCTGATCATCGCCGCGATCTGCCTCGCCATTTTCGGCGGCAGCATCCTGGTGCTGCTGACCGATTTCACGCGCGACCTGTTCGCCCAGATTCCGACACTCGTCCGCTAGCGCCCCATGATTTTAGACGAACTCAAATATCCATTCGTGTCGAGCGCAGTCGAGACACCCATCGGCCTTGCGCTACACCGATGGGTGTCTCGACTTCGCTCGACACGAACGGAATTGGAGCGATGCAGATTAACGGCACGCCGCTCTAAGGGCCATGGCGCCCCCAAACGAACGGGGATTGTATCGTTTGCAAACACGTCCTCTCGACAAACGCTCCATCTCGTCACCCTGAACTTGTTTCAGAGCCTGCCCCGGACTTGATCCGGGGGTCCATGGTCTGCCCCCGACTTGGGCGCGGCGCGGAAGGAGAGGTCCGGCCATGGATGC
>PHEM01000301.1 GCA_002842935.1 Alphaproteobacteria bacterium HGW-Alphaproteobacteria-13
CGCCGGACCGGGCCGACGCCGTGCTGCTCGACGCGCCCTGCACGGCGACCGGCATCTTTCGCCGCCATCCCGACGTTCTCCATCGCATCGAGCCGCGCCAGATCGCCGACATGGCGGAGTTGCAGCACGAATTGCTGGATCGCGCGGCGATGTGGGTCAGGCCGGGCGGGCTGCTGGTCTATGCGACCTGCTCGCTCGAACGCGCCGAGGGTGAAGATCAGATCGCGGCTTTCCTGTCCCGCCATCCGGGATGGACCGTCGCCCCCGCGCGCGCCGAAGAACTGCCCGCGCGGATCGCGCCCGGCGCGGACGGTTTCATCCGCACATTGCCGGCGATGCTCGCGGACGCGGGCGGTCTCGACGGCTTCTTCGCCGCCCGCCTGCGCGCGCCTGGCGCTTGACGCCCGATACCATGACCGACGAATCCTCCCCTTCCCTCGCGCCGCCATCCCCGCTGCGTTTCCGCGACTACCGCTATTACTGGTTCGCGCGCTTCACGGCGGTGATGGCGACGATCGCGATGGTCGTGGTCATCGGCTATCAGCTTTATGACACGGCGCGCACCGATTACGGCATGTCGATCAAGGAGGCGTCGTTCCAGCTTGGCCTGCTGGGGCTGGTGCAGTTCGTTCCGCTCGCCGTGCTGACGCCGGTGGCGGGGTGGGCCGCCGACCGTTTCGAACGGCGCCGCGTCGCCATCTTTTCGAACAGCATCGATTTCGGCATCGCCGCCGCGCTGGGCTGGTTCACCTGGACCGAGGCGCTGACGCTGCCGCTGCTGTTCGGTCTCGCTGCGCTGCACGGGGTCGCGCGCGTATTCTCCGGTCCCGCAATGAGCGCGATCGCGCCGAACATCGTGCCGCCCGCCGTGCTGCCGCGCGCGATCGCGATGAGCAGCATCGCCTGGCAGTCGGCGTCGGTGATCGGTCCCGCCGCGGGCGGGCTGATCTATACCGCGCATCCGACCTCCGTCTATATTTTCGCCGCCGCGCTGCTCGCCGTCTCGGCCCTGTCGATCGGCCGCGTGCGCCCGGTCATGCCGCCGCCCGCCGAAGTGCGCCAGCATCCCCTGCGCGAAATGGTCGACGGCCTGCAATTCACATGGCGCGAGCGCTTCCTGCTCGGCGCGATCACGCTCGACCTGTTCGCGGTGATCCTGTCCGGGGCGACGGCGATGCTGCCCGTCTATGCGCGCGACATTCTTCACGCCGGGTCCGAAGGGCTGGGCTTCCTGCGCGCCGCCCCCGCGGTCGGCGCGGCGGTGGTCGCGCTGGGTCTCGCCATCCGCCCGATCGAGCGCAACGTCGGCGTCAAGATGCTGTGGGCCGTGGCGGTGTTCGGGATCACGACGGTCGCCTTCGGCCTTTCGACTCACTTCCTGCTGTCGCTCGCGCTGCTGGTGGTGATGGGGGCGGCCGACATGTTCTCGGTCTTCGTGCGCGGGACGCTGATCCAGCTCAACACGCCCGATCATATGCGCGGGCGCGTCAGCGCGGTTTCGGGGCTGGCCATTTCCGCCTCCAACGAACTGGGAGAGATGCGCGCCGGGTCGATGGCGGCGGCGATGGGACCCGTCGGCGCGGTGGTGGTCGGCGGCGTGGCGGCGGTCGGCGTGACGGCGATCTGGGCGTGGCTGTTTCCCGAACTGCGCCGCGCGCGCACGTTCGAGCCGCAATTCAAGCAGGCGGACTGACGCCTCGCTTTTCCGACGATCGGTTCGCCGCAAGCCGCCTTCGTTTCGCCACAAAGCTATTGTCAATTTTTTTAGTTGAGTTATTCAGGTCGCACCCGTCACCGCGGTTCCCTTCCTTCCCCTGATGGAGAAGCCGCCATGTATCATTCCACTTTCCGTCACAAGATATTGACGATCCCGGGTCTGGGCAACAGCGGTCCCGCGCACTGGCAAAGCCTGTGGGAACATGCACTTCCGGACTGCGAGCGCATCGAGCTTGGCCGCTGGGACGCTCCCGACCGGCGCCAGTGGGTCAACCGCATCGCACAGGCCGTCGAATCCGAAAGCGAACCCGTGCTGATCGCCGCGCACAGCCTTGGCTGCCACGCCTTCGCGCACTGGTTCGGCGCGGCGAGCGCGTTCACGCGGACCCGCGTCGCGGGCGCGCTGCTGGTCGCGCCGCCGGACCTGTCGCGGTTGCGGCGGAACAGTCCGGTCGAAAGCTTCACGGACGCGCCGTCCTTCACCTCGCGCACGCCGATGACCGTCGTCGCGAGCGACGATGATCCCCATGCCAAGGCCGCGCATGTCTGGCGCCTGTCGCGGCAGTGGGACGCCCGTTTCGTCAATGCCGGACCCTTTGGCCATATCAACGCCGAATCGGGTATCGGGGACTGGCCTTATGGACAGTATCTGCTCGCCTCGTTACAACCGGCACCGAACCCGGCGCTCGCCGACGAATGGCTCTGGCTCCGCAGCGGAGACTGGCCGCATCGCATGGTGCGCCGCGGACTCGCGATTTGAACTCAAGGAAGGCGCGCAGCGATCATGAAAGCCAATTCGATCCTCGAAACCATCGGGAACACGCCGCACATCCGCGTCGCGAAGCTGTTCCCCGACGCCGAAGTCTGGATCAAGTCGGAACGCAGCAATCCCGGCGGTTCGATCAAGGATCGCATCGGCCTGGCCATGATCGAGGCGGCCGAACGCGACGGCAGCCTGAAACCGAACGGCACCATCGTCGAGCCGACGTCGGGCAACACCGGCATCGGCCTGGCGATGGCCGCCGCCGTCAAGGGTTACAAGCTGGTGCTGGTGATGCCGGAGAGCATGTCGATCGAGCGCCGCCGCCTGATGCTGGCCTTTGGCGCGACCTTCGACCTGACGCCGCGCGAAAAGGGCATGAAGGGCGCGATCGAGCGCGCGCTCGAACTGGTCGAGACCACGCCCGGCGCCTGGATGCCGCAACAGTTCGAGAATGACGCGAACGTCGAGGTCCACGCCCGCACGACGGCCCCCGAAATCCTCGCCGATTTCAAGGATACGCCGATCGATGTGCTGATCACGGGTGTCGGCACCGGCGGCCATATCACGGGCTGCGCGCAGGTGCTGAAAGAACATTGGCCGAACCTGAAGGTCTTTGCGGTCGAGCCGACGCTGTCGCCGGTGATTTCGGGCGGCCAGCCGGGACCGCATCCGATCCAGGGCCTGGGCGCGGGCTTCATTCCGCGCAACCTGCACACCGACCTGCTCGACGGCGTGATCCAGGTCGACGCCGCCGACGCCAAGGCGTGGGCGCTGCGCGCCGCGACGGAGGAAGGCATGTTGATCGGCATCTCCTCCGGCGCGACGCTGGCCGCGATCCAGCAGAAGCTCGCCGATCTGCCACCCGGCACGCGCGTCCTGGGCTTCAACTATGACACGGGCGAGCGCTATCTGTCGGTTCCCGACTTCCTGCCGGAAATCTGACTTTTCGCATGGACGCGCGAGAGCGTCCGCAAGCGGTGCCGCTGCGACGTGACGGGACGGGCTGGCTCTTTCTGTCGCTGGCGGTCGCGGCGATCGTCGCCGTGCTGCACGCCAGCAGCCGGACCGAGCCGCCGCCGTTCAAGCCCCGGCCGCATCCCGTCGCGCCGCCCGCCGATACCGTCCCCGACGTGCCGCCGATGGAGCTGGCACCAATGACGGAGGTGGACGCGCGGGCCGCGAATGCAAGGATTCCACTCGTCACGCGCGGTCTCGCCGCCCCGCGCCCCTTCGTCTATGCCGGGACCGGCGAGGCGCGCGCGCGGGCGCGCGACTGCCTGGCCGCCGCGATGATCTATGAAGCCGGCGACGACGCAAAGGGACAGCGCGCCGTCGGTCAGGTGGTGATCAACCGCGCGCGCCACCCGGCCTTTCCCAAGTCGATCTGCGGCGTGGTGTTTCAGGGCAGCGAGCGGGCCACGGGCTGCCAGTTCACTTTCACGTGCGACGGGGCTTTGGACCGCCGCACTCCGGCGGAGGCCTGGGCGCGCGCGCAGGCCAATGCCGACGTCATGCTGTCGGGCGCGACCTATCCCAAGGTCGGTCTCGCCACCCATTATCATACCGACTGGGTGCGCCCTTATTGGAGCGACAGTCTGGAAAAGATCGCCGTCATCGACACGCATCTCTTCTTCCGCTGGCCGGGCTATTGGGGAACGCCGGGCGCGTTTCGCGGGGCCGTGTCGGGCAGCGAGGATGCCGTCGCGCAGCTTGCCGCCCTCTCTCCGCT